>JANNKN010000343.1:0-1578 GCA_031396315.1 Deltaproteobacteria bacterium | reverse complement strand
GTCGGCCCAGAACAGCACCTCGTTGCCAGCAGCGCGCAGCGGGCTTGCGATTCGCAGCAAGTGGTCGAGGTAGACGCGCGCCTTGCCCCGCGACGCGACCTCGTTCGCGCTCGCGCCCCGGCCGAGCTCGAACGTCTCGTCGCAGCCGATGTTGATGCGACGGCTCGCGTGATGGCCGAGCAGCTCGCGGCAGAGCCCGAGCGCGAACTCCGCGTTCTCCGGCGACGGCGCGAGGCATCCGGGCTCGAGCTTTGCGCCAAAGCTCGTCACGAAGCCGTCCGGGCACTCGGCGCGCGCGCGGTACGGCGGGTGCGCGAGCCAGCGGCCCATGTGCCCGAAGGTGTTCTGATTCGCACACAGCTCGATGCCATTCGCCGCGCAAAGCGCGCCGAGCCAGCGCACGTCTTCGGGCGTGAGCGGCGACGCGTCGCGCCAAACCGCCTCGTGGCCGAGATACGCAAAGGTGTGCTCGACATACAGCTGGAGGTGATTCAGGCGCAGTAGCGCCATTCCCTCGACCAGGCGCGCGAGCGTTTCGCGCGTCGGCACGCGATCGCGCGAGACATCCAGCAGGAAGCCGCGCACCGGGAAATCCGGCGCGTCCTCGAGGCGCAGCGCCGGCAGGCGTTCGCCGCTCTGCTGTGCGATCTGCGCGAGCGCAGTGCGCGCGTACCGCAGGCCCGCGTCGTCGCCGTGCTCGATCCAGGCGCCGCGCGCATCGAGCACCAGCGTGAAGGCTTCACGCCCGAGTGAGCGCCGCAGCCGCGTCGCGGGCGCGGCCTCGCGCGCGGGGCCGCGGCCGGGCAGCCGCTCGAGTTTGCGCGGGCGCGGTAAGAGCAACAGTTCACTCACGGGATGCCTGGGAGCCCGCGGCGTGCCTGCCAACGCGAGAGCGCGTGAATCGCCCAGGGCGCGATGCGCTTTCCATAATAAGCGACCCAGGCTTCGAGCGCGACCGGGGCGACGACGCGGTTGCGCTGCACCGCGCGCAGCAGATTCTCCGCGACGCGTTCCGGTCCGTAGTTGCGCCGCTGGTAGCCGGCGACCATCGCCTCGCGCGCGCCCTCCGCGGCGGCCGCGCCGCGTAGCCGGGCATTGCGCGTGATTGGCGTGTTGATGATGCCGGGGCAGAGTGCGGTCACCCCGATGCCGCGCCGATGCAGCTCGATGTGCAGCGATTCGCTGAGCCCGAGCACCGCGTACTTCGTTGCCGTGTAGGCGGAGAGCAGCTCGCTCGGCAGATAGCCCGCAGCGGAGGCGACGTTCACGACGTGCCCGCCCGCAGTGCGCGCCACCATGCGCGGCACGAAGAAGTGACAGCCGTGCACGACGCCCATCAGGTTGATCTCGACGATCCAGCGCCAGTCCTCGAGGGAGGTTTCGAGCAGGCCGCCGCCGAGGCCGACGCCTGCGTTGTTCACGAGCAGGTCGACCGCCGGCACCTCGCGGTGCACGGCATCCGCGAAGGCGCGCATGGCGTCGGCCTTCGAGACGTCGACTTGTTGGGCGAGCACGCGTCGCTCACCGCCGAGCGCGCGGACCCGGCGCTCCGTCTCGGCGAGGCCATCCGCGTCGAGG
>JANNKN010000552.1:0-2468 GCA_031396315.1 Deltaproteobacteria bacterium | reverse complement strand
TCGCTCGCGCGGCGGCTCGCGGCCGAGGGCTTCGCGCTGATCGATTGCCAGCTGCCGACTGCGCACCTCGCGTCGCTCGGCTTCGAAACCTGGCCGCGCGCGAAATATCTGCGCGCGCTCGCGAAGGCCGTGCAAGGCACTCGCGAGCCGGCGAGCTGGCTGGAGCTGGAAGACGCGCGAACCCACGAGCCCACGACACGATGAGCGACGCCGTCGTCTTCACGCGCCACTGGTCCGCGCGCGCGCCGCTCGCGCGCGTCGTCGAGGCGACGCGCCTCGCGCTCACTCCGGAGCTGCATCCGCTCATTACGAGCGTCGAATCGCTGAGCGAGCGAGGCGCCGCGAGCGAATGCTGGCTGCACGAGCGCGTGCCCCTCGGCCCGTTGCACATCCCCAACAAGTACCGCGCAGCGCGAACCCTGCTCGAATCGAGCGAGACGCACGCGCAGATCGTGCTCGAAGCCTGGGCGAAGCTCGGCGTCCAGCTGCGCCACGAGCTCACACTGCACGAAGCGAGCGGGCGCACGGAGGTGACGCATCTCGTGTCCGTGACGGCGCCGCGCCTGCTGCGGGGCTTGGTGGCGCGCACCGCGCAGCGTGCACACGATGCCTGGGTGGAGCGCGTCGTGCGCTGGGCGGAGCGCGGGGAGTGAGCGAAGCGGAGAAGCGCGCTCTCGCGCACAGTCTGCGGGCGTCGCGCGTGCTACCCCGATCTCGCGCGACCGCTCGAGCCTCGCGCCGGAGGACACCCGCATGGCCGCGAAGCTCGACAAGCTCCCGCGCTACACCGATCTCCCCGCCGTCGCCGGCAACCCACCGAAGACCGCCTGGGGCCTGTTTGGTGCGAACGACAACGTCGGCATGTTCAACCTGCAGACGCCCGAGGTCGTCGTCGCTGCCGCAAAGCTCGTGAAGCGGGGCGCGGTGTTCGCGATGAACTGGGAGCAGGAAAAACCGAACCCGCCGCTGTTCGGGCGCGGCAAGTTTCGCCACACGGTGTTTCGCGAGATCCCCGTCGGCCACCACGGCGACGACGTGCTCGACAACTTTTTCACGCAGGCGTCGAGCCAATGGGACGGCCTCACGCACGTCGGCGACTACGAGCACGGCTTTTGGGGGGGCGTGAAGAACGAGCAGCTGCGCAACAGCCCTGACAAGTCGCGCCTCGGCATCGATCACTGGGCGCGGCGCGGCATCGCGGGCCGCGCGGTGGTGCTCGACGTCGCGCGCTGGCGCGCGAGCCAGGGCCGCCCCCTCGATTGCCGCACCGACGACAAGATCACGATCGACGATCTCGAGGGCACGCTGCGCACTCAGAAGCTCGAGCTTCGCGCGGGCGATGTGTGGCTGATCCACACGGGCTGGGTCGCGTGGTACGAGCAGCAGACGCCGCAGAAGAAGCAGGAGCTCGCGATTACCGCGACGCTGCGCCTGCCCGGCCTCGCGTGCAGCGAGGCGATGGCGGAGTGGATCTGGAATCACCACCCGGCCGCGCTCTGCACCGATTGCCCGGCGCTCGAGTCCTGGCCGCCGCCCGATTTCACGACGCCCAATGGCTTTCTGCACCACTGGATCATTGGGCGCTTCGGCATGGCGATCGGCGAGATGTTCCAGACCACACGGCTCGCCGCGGATTGCGCGGAGGACGGGACGTACGAGGGGCTCTTCGTGTCCGCCCCGCTGAACGTCCAAGGCGGCACCGGGAGCCCTCCGAACGCGCTGGTGATCAAGTGACCGGCGCGGCGCCGGGCACTTGATCTCTCTCGTCTTACTTCGCTCGCCTCCGAGGACTCCGGCTCGCTGTGCGCGCCGAAGCGGCGCGTACGAGGGCTTCGCCCTCTCGCCCTCGCCTCGCTCGGGCTGCGCGCTTCGCTTGCGGGTTTGTGCCCCAGACCGAGGTGACGCACGTTCGAGTCGCTCTCACTTCGCGTTTGACTCGCCAGCCATCGAGGCGGCGCGCGCTACTCCAGCGTTGCGTAGTTCGTGCTGCGGTCGGCGGCGCGCTTGCCCGCGAGCTGCTCGGCACATGCTGTTAGGTCGCGCGCCCATTCTTCGATGACGGGCGCGTTGCCCGCGCAGAGCGTGCTGTGCAGCGAGTCGGGCGGGCCTTGGCGGTCGTGGAACCAGCCGCCGCGCGCGAGCAATGCGTCGCCGAGCGCGAACGCATCGAGGCCCGAGCCGGGATCCGCAGTGAACGCGACGATCTGGGCCTCGGGCGTACCCAACACGCGCAGCCCCGGCACGCTGCGGATCGCGGCGAGCATGCGGTCGCGCGACTCGAGCGTCGTGCGCGTCAGGCGGTCGTAGCCTTCGAGGCCGAGCCGCTGCATCACCGCCCAAGCGCAGGCCATCGGTAGCCCGGCGCGCGTGCCCTGAATGTTGGGCGACGCGTACAAGCCGCCGAGCCACGCGTCGAACACGAACGTCTGGTACTGCCGCAGCTGTTTGGTGCGATGCAGAATCACCGA
>JANNKN010000338.1:0-4001 GCA_031396315.1 Deltaproteobacteria bacterium | reverse complement strand
CCGCGATCGAGCTGCGCGCGAGCGTCCCGCCCTCGCAGCAGCTGGCTGCCGAGATCCTCGCGTTCTGTCGCGAGAAGCTCGCGGGTTACAAGCTCCCGCGTTCGATCGACTTCGAAGTCGAGTTGCCGCGCACCGCCGCAGGCAAGCTCTACGTGCGCAGGCTGCGCGATCGCTATTGGGAGGGGCGAGATCGTCGCATTTAGCCGGGCGTCCGCACGGAGCGGGCCTGCAGAATCGAGCTCGGCGCCGCGGAATCCTGGAAATTGCGCCGGCATTAGGCAGCACGTCCGCTAGGGTCCTTAATGGGTGCGCATTTTCGGGGAACACGTTCCTTGACGCACTCGCTACCGCCGCTTCGGCAAGCTCTCGACGAGGTCCCATACCCGACATTCGGGATCTCCAAGGACATGCGCATGCTCTGGGCGAATAGCGCCGCATGCAGCTACTTCGGCGTCACCCAAGAGCAGCTCGCGAGGATCGACGCGAAGCGATACCGGAGCTCCGAGTTTCGCGAGTTTCGCGACAAGCACCTGAGCGCGTGGCTCGCGGGCGCTCAGCCGTATCCCGTGCGGTATTCGTGGCCCGGAGCGACCGGCCGCGGGCAGTTCCTGCTGATCCCGTTTCCGCTGCCGTCTTTCGCACGCGCCGCATTCGCGCTGATGCTGATTCCGAGCGCGTTGCTCGACGCGGCGCTCGACGGCCGTGTCGCGCGGTCGGCGAAACAGGCGCGCAAGTGGATCGATGCACTCTCAGCCGAAGCGGAGGCATTGCGGGAAGCGGAGGCCAGGAGCGCACTCGACGGGCGCCGTCTGCTCGATCCGCAGCTCGAGCGCCTCACAAGCCGCGAGTGGGAGATCGCGCGCCGCATCGCGAACGGAGACCGCGTCGCATTGATCACGGAAGATCTGAAGATTTCGCCGAACACGGTCCGAAATCATCTAAAGGCGATCTTCCGCAAGCTCGAGGTCCACTCGCAGACGCAGCTCGTGCGCCGGATCCGCGCCATCGTGCGCGAGCGCTGATGCGGCTCTGGCCCAAGGTGAGGCATGCCCGGCAGCGAGTGCCATGCCTAACTTGCCGTCCCCCAAAGCGAGCCAACGCCCTCGGCGATTTGGAGCCACGCTGCCACACCCGGGCGGAGAGCCGCGATTGACGACGCGCCGACGATCGAGCCGCGACGGGGGCCGCTTGACGCGCAACGCGCGCGAGCTGCTCGAGCTCGTGCCGTGGCCGGTGATAATCACCGGTGCCGATCGCCTGATCCGTTTTGCGAACGCCGCCGCTCGCTCCGACGTGAAGCCTTCGGCCAACCCGATGATTGGCGAGCGCATGGGATACTTGTTGGAGCCCAAGCAGCGCGAGGCGTTCTCGGCCCACGGCGCGAATTGGCTGAAGGGCGACCTCTACCCTCTGCGCTTCACGTGGCCACGCGAGAGCGGCACGGTGACGTTCCTCGCGACGCCGGTGCTGTTCGGTACGGGTGCGAGCATTTCGCTCGTGATCGTCTTCCAGCCCGCAGACCAGATCGCAGCGGCACTCGCGGGGGAATCGAAGCGCGCCGCCAGCAAGGCGCGCGCTTGGATCCAGTCGCTCGAGGCCGAAGTCGCGCAGCTTCGCGTGCAACAGAGCGGCGCGTACCGCGGGCTGCCCGGGCGTGATGGCGATGCAGGGCTCTTGAGGCTCACCGACCGGGAGTGGGACGTGGCGCGCCGTATCGCGAGCGGGGATCGCGTGTCGCTGCTCGCGGAAGAGCTCGGAATCTCTCCGAACACCATCCGTAACCACCTGAAGTCGATCTTCCGCAAGCTCGGTCTGAAGTCACAGGCGCAGCTCGTGCGCCGAGTGCGCCGCGCCTGAACGGTCAGCGCTTCCAAAAGCGCTTCCACGTCTCCAATGACCACGGCACGGAGCCGCGCCCGGTCTGATTGTTGGGCCACTCGGCGGGGGCGAGCGTCAACGGATTCGCGCCGAGCTCTGCGCCGTAAACGAGCAAGTGCTTACGGCGTGCGAACAGCCAGCGCCCGTCGCGCTTCTCGTAAGTGTCGTGGTATTGGATCGCCTGAATGATCCAGCGCGAACCCTCGGGGCCGCCGTCCTGGATCTCGGCACGCGTGTAGACGACGCCGCTCGCGCGCGTGTCGTCCGCGAAGTCGACGACGTGATTGCCGACTTGCAAGAAAGTCGCGCCGACTGCGCGCAGCGTTCGATCGAAGTCCGCGCGCAAAGCATCGCGCCCGCTCGTCTCGCGCGTGACGCGCACGTCCGGCACGTAGAGCAGGACGAGCTTGTCGAGATCGCGCGCATCGAGGTGAACGGCGTAGCGATCTGCGAGCTGCTGGATCTCGACGATTGCGAGCAGGCGTTCGGTGTCGGTCACGCGTCGCTCACCTGGGCGTCAGCCGCACGGGAATCCGCTTCCATGCATTCAGCTCGTTCGAGCGCATCCGCGCGGGCTCGCCGGCGAGCTCGATGTTCGCGAAGCGCGCGAAGAACTCTTCGAGGAACACGCGCGCCTCGAGCCGGCCGAGGGACGCGCCGAGGCAGAAGTGCTCGCCGAAACCGAACGCGACGTGCGGGTTCGGGTTGCGCGCGATGTCGAAGCGCTGCGGATCGCGAAACACCTCGGGATCGCGATTCGCCGAGGCGTACATCATCACGACGCGATCGCCGGCTCGGATGCCCACGCCGCGCAGCTCGGTGTCGCGCGTCGCGGTGCGTCGGAAGTAATGCACGGGCGTGAGCCAGCGCAAAAACTCCTCCACCGCGCTCTCGATCAAGCCACGGTTCGCGTCGAGCCGCGCGTACTCCGCGGGCCGCTGCATCAGCTCGAGCATGCCGCCCGCGAGGGTCGAGCGGGTCGTCTCGTTGCCCGCGATGGCGATCTGCACGAACAAGCCCGCGAACGTCGGCAGATCCACCTGCTCGCCGTCGAGCTGCGCGTTTCGGAGCACGTGCAGCAGTGAATCGCTCGCGGTGTACGCGGCGCCGGCGCTCTTCTGCGCGAGCTGAAAGGCGTAACTGCCGAACGCAAACGCGCTCTGCGTGCCCGTATCGCGCCCGCGCGTCAGCTCCGGATCCGCGGCGCCCGCGAGCAGATCGGCCCACTCGCCCACGCGCTCGCGGTCCGCCTCGGGAATCCCGAGCAAGTCGCATACGATCGCGAGCGGCAGCGGCCGCGCGACATCCATCGCGAAATCGCAGTCGCGCAGATCCGCCGCGCGCGCGAGCGTCGTGCGCACGATCTCTCGCATGCGCGCCTCGAGCCCCCGCACCACGCGGGGCGCAAACGAGTACAGCACGCGCTTGCGAATCTCCGTGTGCCGCGGCGGATCGAGCGATAGCAACGTCGGCAGTTGATCCGTGAAATCTCCGAGCTGCATCCCCTTCGCCTGAGCCGAGAACAGCTCTGCATTCCGCGACACAGCGAGCACGTCGGCGTGCTTCATCACCGCCCAATACCCACCAACGCCTGGCATCTCCTGCCAGCTCACCGGCTCCCGCGCGCGCACCTCCGCATACCGCTCATGCGGCGGCCCCAAATCCGACAGCACATCGATATCGAGCAAATGCTTCATGCGAGCGAGCGATAGCGCGACCGCGATGGTGGAGCGACCTACGCGACCGCAACGACGCCAACGCGCCTCGATGGCGCGGCGGCGTCGCCCTCCCAAATAAGAAACGCCTCGAGTCCCGAGGATCTCCGAGCCGCGGGAAACGCGCCGCGACCCGGGCTCGGGGGCTGCCGGGGCGGCGGAGGCGAAATCAACCGCAGGCGGCGCCCAACTCTACGCCGGCCTTCGTGCCCGACGACGCGCCGCCTCGCACAAGCTTCCCTCCCAGGCGCCGACGAGGCATTCGCCGGAGCCGCTCCGGCAGCGCCCGAGCCCGGCCCCCGCGACGACTTCCGATCTCCTCCTGTCAGCGCGACCGGAGTCGCTGCAACGCTTTTGTGACCGCTGCCAAAGCCGAAGGCCGATCGCTCGACAACGCCCGCTTTTGCA
>JANNKN010000333.1:0-11551 GCA_031396315.1 Deltaproteobacteria bacterium | reverse complement strand
ACCGTTCTCGACGCACCACGGGAAATTCGATCAGAACCTGTACCTGCGCATCTCGGACGAGCTCTACCTGAAGCGCCTGATCATCGGTGGGCTCGATCGCGTCTACGAGATCGCGCACAACTTTCGGAACGAGGGCATCAGCCACAAACACAGCCCCGAGTTCACCATGCTCGAGTGTTATCAGGCGTATGCCGACTACACGGACATGATGGCGCTCGTGCAGGCGCTGGTGACGGACGCCGCCCAGGCGGCGCTCGGCTCGCTCTCGGTTCCGTGCGGCGACGCCACGCTCGAGATCGGCGGCAGTTGGAAGCGCGTCACGATGGCGGATGCGATTCGCGAGGCGACTGGCATCGACATCCTCGCCGAGACCGATCTCGCGAAGCTGCGCGCCGCTGCCGCTGCTGCGGGGATCTCGCGCAGCGATGCGCCGACCTGGGCGCTGCTCGTGGACGAGATCTTCTCCACCGCCGTAGAGCCCAAGCTGATCCAGCCGACTTTCGTGACGCACCACCCGACCGAGCTCTCGCCGCTCGCCAAGCGCGCGCCGGAGGATCCGCGTCTCGTCGAGCGCTTCGAGCTGTTCATGGCGGGCATGGAGCTCGCGAACGCCTTCAGCGAGCTCAACGATCCGGACGACCAGCGCGCGCGCTTCGAGGAAGCGCGCAAGGACGCCGCCGCCGGCGATGCCGAGGCGCATCCGCTCGACGAAGAGTTCCTGACCGCGCTCGAGCACGGCATGCCGCCGACGGGCGGCCTCGGCGTCGGCGTCGATCGTCTCGTGCGCATTCTCGGGGACGCGCCGAACCTGCGCGAAGTGATCCTCTTCCCGCACCTACGGCCGGAAGCGAAGTGAGCGGGCCCGAGGCCGCCGACAGCTCACTGCTCGCGCAGGCGCTGGGCGCCGTCGCGCTCACCTTCATCGTCGCGCTGCTGCTCGCGATCGCCGCCAACGCGCTGCTCTTCTTCGGCTCCGCCGTGGTCGTGCTCGAACGCTTCGCGCGCAGCTCGAAGCGCTTCGTCCACGTGCTGGTGATTACGGCGGTGTGGGCCGCGCTGCTCGGCTTCCTCGGTACGGATGAGGAGACGGTCGAGGGATTCGGGATGCGCTGGCCCGGCGTCGTGGAGGCGTGGGCGACTTTCGCGGCGATCGCCTTCGGCGTCGTCGGACTCGCGGAGGCGCTGATCGCGCTCGTGCTGCGCTTCGTGCCGCCGCGCGCGCTCGCCTACGCCGCGATCGTCGTGCTCGGTCTCGCGTTCGCGGTGTACGCGGGCAGCCTCGACCGGCTCGGCTACGTGGTGTTGCCAACTGCGCTCGCGGCGCTGATTGCGCTCGCGCTGCGCGTGCGGCGCACGCGTTCTGGTGCGTCGGAACGCGGAGTCGACGAGACGCTCGCGATCTTGCTCGCGAGTTCCCTCGCCGCGGGCATTCCGCTCGTTGCGGCGCTCGACGGCTCGCGCCCCGACCTCGGCACCTTCGGCGCGAGCGCGGGCATCGCGTTCGCCGCGCTCGTCGCACTCGGCCTCGCGCCGCTCGCCGCCGCGGGCTTTCTCGGCGCGCGCGGCAGCGCCGAGTGGTTCATCGCGCGCCGCTACATGTTCGCGAAACGCCGCCAGACGTTCATCTCGGTGATTACGGGAATCTGCGTCGCCGGCGTCGCCGCGGGTGTGTGGCTGATCATTACGGTGCTCTCGGTGATGAACGGCTTCGAGAACGTGTGGCGCGAAGAGATCATCGGGAACCGCGCGCACCTCACGGTGTTCGACGGCCGCGGCACGCCGATCGAGCAGTACGAGGGCGTGATTCGCGACATCCTCGCAACGCCCGACGTGACGGGCGCTGCGCCCTACCTCGATGCGGAGGGCATGATCCGCGGGCCGAGCGGCGAGATCGTCGGCGTGCGCGTGCGCGGCATCGACCCGAAGCGCATCACGCAAGTGAGCGATCTTCAATCCGACCTGGTGTACGGCTCGGAGCACGCGCTCGAGCATCTGGCTGCCGAGCCCGACGCCGAAGGCGGTACTACGCCAGGCATCTTGTTGGGGAGCCAGCTCGCGCTCACCGCCAACGTCGGCCCTGGCGACACGATCGTCGTGATCTCGCCCTTCGGCGGGCCGCCCACACCGCTCGGCCCCGGCCCGCGCCTCAAGCGCTTCCGCGTCGCGGGCATCTTCCAGACGAGTTTCTTCCAATACGACGAGGTCTTCACCTACGTCGATCTCGACGCGGCACGCGACTTCCGCAAAGCCGGCGACGTCATCGACGGCATCGAGGTGCGCACGACCGATTTTTATCGCTCGCGTCGCGTCGCCGAGGAGATCCAGCAGCGACTCGGCTTTCCGTACTTCGCAAAGGACTGGAAGGAATTCTTCCCGGCGTTCTTCCAGGCCCTGAAGACCGAGCGCGTGATGATGTTCGTGCTGCTCACGATGATCATGGTCGTCGCCGCGTTCGCGATCGTCGTGACGCTGATCATGATGATCATGGAGAAGTCGAGCGACATCGCGATTCTGAAGACGATGGGCGCCACCGACGCGATGATCGAGCGCATCTTCGCGATCGAGGGCACGCTGATCGGGCTGCTCGGCACCGTGGCTGGCGTCGTCGCCGGCATCGCCGTGACCACGCGGCTGCCGTGGGTGCAGACCCAGATCGAGCTGATCACCGGCATCGATGTGCTGCCCGCGACGATCTACCAGTTCGGAACGCTGCCTTGGGAGATCGACCCCGGGCAGATCGCGATCGTGGTCGCGATCGCGATGGTGCTCGCGCTCGGTGCGACGCTGCTGCCGAGCCGTCACGGCGCACAGCTCGATCCCGCCGAAGCGCTGCGGTCGGAGTGACCATGAGCGCTGCGTCCGTCACGCCCATGGAGCCGATCTTGCGCGCGGAGGCGCTCTCGAAGAGCTTCGAGTCGCCCACCGGCGAGCTGATCCACGTGTTGAGCGACCTGGAGCTCTCCGTCGCGCCGGGCGAGACGGTCGCAATCGTCGGCCAATCGGGCGTCGGTAAATCCACGCTGCTGCATGTGCTCGGCACGCTCGATCGCCCGACCCGTGGCCGCGTGCTCTTCCGCGGCGAAGACGCCTTTGCCAAGCCCCCCGAGGAGCTCGCGCGCTTCCGCGGCCGCTCGCTCGGCTTCGTGTTCCAGCTCCATCACCTGCTACCGGAATTCAGCGCGCTCGAGAACGTGATGATGCCGGGCCTGCTCGCCGGCCTCCCGCACGCCGAGCTGCGCGACAAGGCGGCGACCCTGCTCGACGAGGCGGGGCTCTCGGAGCGCGCCAGCCAGCGCGTGGGAAAGCTCTCGGGGGGAGAGCGCCAGCGCGTCGCGGTGGCCCGCGCGCTCGTGATGGATCCGCCGCTCGTGCTCGCAGACGAACCGACGGGCAACCTCGATCCCGAAACTGGCGAGCGCGTGCACGAGCTGATGCTCGGGCTGAATCGCAAGCGCGGCGCCGCGCTCGTCGTCGTCACGCACAACTACGATCTCGCACGGCGGCTCGGCCGAGCGCTCGTACTGCGCGACGGCAAGCTCGCGCCAGCCGATCTTTAACGGCGCTAACGCCCTGGAATCTCTCGCGATTCGCCCGCAGTTTTGATTGCGGTGCAAAACTCGCGTGGGTAGAGTGGCCGCGCTTCGGGGCCGGCGAAGTCGCGCTCCAGAGCTCTGCGTGCGAGATGACGGACGTCTCGCTTCGGCCTTGCGACTCGCATTCCCCCTCGGATTTCCTTCGCGAATCGGCTCGAGACAAAACTGCACAGCCGTGAGCGGAGTCCGAGAAACTAAGTAGCTTGCCGGACCCAACTCGGGAGGACGGCCACCGTTGGGTGCCGCGCGCCACGCCTACAGCTTTCTGACGCGGCTACTCGCCGCAGTGCTCGCGTTTTCGGTCGCAGTGCTCCCGGCGTTCGCGCAGTCTGCCGCGCCGGCGCCGGTGCGCGTGATGGTGCTGCCGTTCCAGGTGCACAGCGCGCGCTCACTCGCCTACCTCGAGCAGTCGCTCGCCGATCTGTTGACGACCCGCCTCGAGGCTTCGGGTCGAGTCGAGGTCGTCGAAGCCGACGCGGCGACTGTGCCCTTCAAGGGTGCGCTCGGCACCGAGCCCGGCCTGCGAGACATCGCGCGCGAACGCGGAGCGCGCTTCATCGTGACCGGCAGCCTGACCGAGCTTGCGGGCCAGTACAGCCTCGATCTACGCGTCGCCCCGGTGGCGGGCGGCGCTGCCTCGACGCTCGACGCGGCGGCCGCGGGTGACGACCAACTGCTCGACCGCATCGGCGACCTTGCGGCACAGATCTCGGAAGTCGTTGGTGGACGCGGCGCGCGCCCCCGCGTCACGCGCGTCACGGTGACGGGAGCGCCCGACGCGGCCGTGGCGGAGGCTGCGCTCGCGACGAAGGCAGGCGAGCCGTTCGATGGCGAGCTCGCGCGCGCAGACGCCGAGAAGCTCGCGACGCTGCCGGGGATCGCGACCGCGAGCGTCGAATCGACGCAGAGCGCGCAGGGCATCGAGGTCGTGTTCCGCGTGGTCGAGAGCGCGCGCATCCTGCCCGGCGGCGAGGCGGACACGGGGGGCGCACGCATCGCCGCCGTGAGCGTCCGCGGCAATCGACGCATCGAGGAAGCGGCGATCCGCGCGCGCATCACGAGCGCGATCGGCGGCTCGCTGAGCGCCGCGCGCCTCGCTCAAGACGTGCGCGAGATCTACGCGCTCGGCTTCTTCAAGAACGTTCGCGTGCTGCAAGACGATGTCGCCGGCGGCGTCGCCATCACTTTCGCGGTCGAGGAAAATCCGATCGTTCGCCAAGTCTCGGTGACGGGCAACGACGACGTCGAGAGCGACAAGATCAAGGACAACCTGACGCTCACGACCGGCTCGACGCTCGACTATCCGCTGCTCACCGAGAACGTGCAGCGCATCCAGCAGCTCTATCGCGCCGAGGGCTTCTACCTCGCCGACGTGAAGTTCGAGGTCGAGCAGCTCCCCGCCGACGCCGTCGCCGTCAACTTCATCGTCGTGGAAGGCGAGAAGTCGAAGCTGCGCGCCATCAAGTTCGTCGGCAACAAGGCCTTCAGCGACGAAGAGCTGATGGAGGAGTTCAAGACCAAGGAGTGGCGCTGGTTCACGATCCTCTGGACCTACTTCGACAAGTCGGGCCGCTACTCCGAGCCGCTCTTCGCGCAGGATCTGAAGTCGGTCAGCGAGAAGTATCTCGACCACGGCTACATCCAGGCCGAGGTCGGCGAACCGGAGGTCGAGGCCACCGACAAGGGCCTGATCGTGAGGGTGCGCATCACCGAAGGCGACCAGTACAAGGTTGGCGCGGTGGACATGCTGGGCGATGAAACCCTCGACAAGGAGCTGCTGCGCCAGGCGCTCACGCTGAAGGATGGCGACGTCTTCTCGCGCAGCGCGCTCGACACCGATCGCGAGCGCCTCGAACACAACTACTCCGACCGCGGCTTCTTCAACGCGAAGGTCGATCCCCAGACGCGCGTGCATCCCGAAGCGAAGACCGTCGACGTCTCGTACGCGATCGAGAAGGGCTCGCTCGCCTTCCTGCGCGAGATCGAGGTCACCGGCAACAAGACCACGATCGATCCCGTGGTCCGCCGCGAGCTGATGATCGTCGAGGGCGAGCTCTACTCGGCGGCGGCGGTGGACGTCTCGAAGGCGCGGCTCGAGCGGCTCGGCTTCTTCGAGGAGGTCGAGATCGCGCCGATCAACACCGATTACGCCGACCAGATGGATCTCGGCGTGAAGGTCGTCGAGAAGCCGACGGGCTCGCTCTCCTTCGGCGCTGGCTACAGCTCGCGCGACGGCTTCATCGTGTCGGGCTCGGTCTCGCAGTCGAACCTCTTTGGTCGCGGCTACAACGGCTCGGTCGTCGCCGACGTCGGCGGCCAGACGAATCGCTTCTTCGTGACGCTCGGCGACCCGTACTTCTTGGGGAGCAACTGGGGCCTCTCCGGTCAGCTCTTCCGCACCGCGCTCGACTACCCCGGCTTCGACCTCGACCAGTACGGCGGCGAGCTCGTGACGAGCCACTTCCTCAACGAGAACGGCACCGCGCGCGCCTTCCTTCGGTACAGCTTTGCGAACCGTGAGATCGATCGCGGCGGCATCTACGGCAACCAGATCCAGGACGCGGCGGCGGTGATTCAGCGCGAGGTCGAGTCGAAGAGCCAGGTGACGAGCCTGATGGGCCTCTCGGTCCGCTACGACACGCGCAACGATCGAATCACGCCGAGCGCGGGCCGGGTCGCCGACCTGGGCGTCGATTACGCAGGCCTCGGCGGCTTCTCGCAGTTCGCGCGTCTCGAAGGCAGCGCGGCGGTCTACACGCGCAACCCGAAATGGCTGCCTACTTGGTTGCCGTCGGCGGAGCGCGGCGTGTGGGTGGTCGGCAGCCGCTTCGGGCTCGCCTATCCGTTCAACGACCTCGGCGACTTCGACCTGGCGGCGCCGGACCCGCGCGGCACGCCTGGCAGCCCGACGGCCATCAACGACGAGGTGCGCTCGCTCCAGTTCATCGACCAGAATCTCGAGCTGCCGCTCAGCGAGCGCTACTTCGTCGGCGGGATCGGGCAGTATCAGCTGCGCGGCTTCAAGGCGCGTGACGTCGGCCCGCGCCGCGCCGAGCTCGTGCCCGTCGTGCGCACCGAGCGCCTACCCGAAGGCAACGATGTCGTGATCGTCGAAGAGAACCTGTTCCGCCCGCGCGGTGTGCGCGTCGATCCGGCTACCGGCGTCGTCGCCTGCACCGACGTGGGCGATTTCGATAGTGGCTTCGGCAACGGCAACGGCCGCTGTAACTCGCTCTACGACCGCAAGCTCTCGGACTTCGACGACCTCAAGGAAACGGATCTCATCGGCGGGAATAAATTCTTCACCTCGACCGTCGAGTACCGGTTCCCGATCAGCGAGGAGTTCGGCCTGATCGGCATCGCGTTCGTGGATGCCGGCAACGCGTTCGCAGAAGACGAAGACATGTGGGAAGTGAACCTCTGGCGCTTCGGCGCGGGCACCGGCGTGCTCTGGTTCTCGCCCTTCGGTCCTCTCCAGCTGTTCCTCGGATTCCCACTCGACCGGACCGCGGTGGACAAGTCGATGGTGTTCGAGTTCTCGGTGGGCGGTCAGGGCTTCTGATCTCCCGCCTCTCAATGCATTCCCGGAAGGAGTTCTCGCAATGAATCGCATGACTCAGCGGCTCGCAGGCTTGGTGGCGTTGTTGATGCTCGGGTTGCCGCTCGCCGCTTTGGCACAGGAAGTGAAGGTCGGCTTCGTCGATCGAGAGAAGGCGTTGTTCTCGACGGAACAGGGCAAGAAGGCCCGCACCGAGCTGCAGTCGAAGGTGACGGCGGCGAAGGGGGTGTTACAGCCGATGGCCGACGAGATTCAGGCGTTGCAGAAGGAAGTCGAGGCCAAGAAGTTCGTGTTGTCGCAGGAAGCGCTGCGCGACATGCAGGCCAAGATGCTCGAGCTGCAGAACCGCTACGAGTCGAAGGGCAAGGAGCTCGAGAATCAGCTCAAGATCGATCAGGCGCGGTTGGTTGCACCGCTCGAAGACAAGCTGAAGCTCACGATCGAGGCCCTCGGCAAAGAGCAAGGCTTCTCGATCATCCTCGAACGCCAGGTACCGGGGCTCATCTATTACGCGCGAGAGGCGCACGACATCACCGACGCGGTGGTGACGCGCTTCAACTCGACGAAGTAGCCGCGTGGCGCAGATCCACCCGAGCGCGGTGGTCGATCGGCGAGCGAAGCTCGCCGACGACGCCGTGATCGGGCCGTTCTGCAACGTCGGCCCCGAGGTCGAGCTCGGCCCCGAGGTCGAGCTTCGCTCGCACGTCCACATCACGGGCCGCACGACGGTCGGCGCGCGCTCGCGCGTGTTTCCGTTCGTGGTGCTCGGGGAAGAGCCGCAGGACCAATCGTTCAGTGGCGAGACGACGGCGCTCGCGATCGGCTCGGACAACGTGATCCGGGAGCACACCAGCATTCACGTCGGCACGCAGCGCGGCGGCGGCTACACGCGGATTGGCGATCACAACCTGATCATGAACGGCGCCCACATCGGGCACGACGCGCAGATCGGTTCGAACGTGATCGTCGCGAGCCACGTCGCGATCGCAGGCCACGCCGTGGTCGAGGATTTCGCAGTCATCGGCGGCCTGTCGGGCGTGCACCAGTACGCGCGCATCGGCGAATCCGCGATGGTCGCAGCGCTCTCGGGGGTGACGCTCGATGCGCCGCCGTTCGCGCTCGTGGCCGGCGAGCGCGCCACGCTGCGCGGCCTCAACGTCGTGGGCCTGAAGCGCCGCGGCGTCCCCGCGGACGTCCGCGAGGAGCTGAAGCGCGCGTTCCACATCTTGTTTTTCAGCAAGCTGCGGCTCGAGCCGGCGCTCGAGCGCGTGCGCGCGGCGAGCTTCAAGAGCGAGGAGGTTACGAGGCTGGTTGCCTTCTTCGAGCTCTCTGAGCGTGGCGTTTCGCGGTAGAAGCTCGCCTTTTTCCCGGTTTACTTCGCTCGCCTCCGAAGACTGCGGCTCGCTGCGCGCTTCGCTTGCGGCCTCGGCGTCTTGCTCGGTGCTGGGTTCGTCATCGAGGTCCTTCGGGCTCGCAGTCGCTTCGGCAATGCCGCCGTGTTGGCGCGCGCGGAGTAGAGTGGGCGGGCATGGTTCGGGAATTTCGTCATCGTGGCTGATGCTTCGCCGCTCGCTTTGATTGCGGGGGCGGGGCGGTTGCCGTTGGTGGTGGCGCGCGGCGCTCGGGGGCGGGGGCGGCGGGTGCATGTGGTGGCGTTGCATGCGCTCTCGGACGCCGGGATTGGTGCGGAGGCCGACTCGTGCGAGTGGCTGCACCTGGGCGAGTTTGCGCGGATGCTCGACTCGTTCGCGAAGGCCGGCGCGCGGGAGGTCGTGCTGGCGGGCAAGGTGCCGAAGGCGTTTCTGTGGCAGCACCGCGAGGCGGTGAAGCCTGACGCGAAGGCGCTGGCATTTCTCGGCGCGTTGAAGAACCGCAACGACGATTCGCTGCTCGGAGCGATCGCGGAACTGCTTGCCGCGGAGGGGTACCCGCTCGCGAGCCAGCTCGAGATTGCGGCGGAGCTCGTCGCGCCGGCCGGACCCATCGCGGGGCGCGAGCCGAGCGACGCTGAGCACGCCGACATCGCGTTCGGCTTTCCGATCGCGCGTGCGCTCGGAGGGCTCGACGTCGGGCAGTGCGTCGTCGTGCAAGGGCGCGCCGTGCTCGCGCTCGAAGCGATCGAGGGCACCGACGCCGCGATCGCGCGCGGCCTCGCGTTCGCGGAGCGCGGAAAGCCGGCCTGTGTCGTAAAGGTCGCCAAGCCGAATCAGGATCCGCGCTTCGACGTGCCCACGATCGGGCCGGACACCGTGCGCGCGCTCGCCGCCGGCGGGGGCAGCGCGCTCGCCGTCGAAGCGGGCCGCACGCTCGTGCTCGACCGCGCTGAGCTCGCGGCCGAGGCCGAGCGCGCAGGCATTGCGGTGGTCGGCGTCGCTGCGGCGAGCGTGCGCGCGTGAAGCCGCTGCGCGTCGCAGTGATCGGAGTCGGCCACATGGGCCGCTTCCACGCGGAAAAGGTCGCGGCGCTCGCGCGCGCCGACGCGAGCGTCGTGCTCGCTGCGGTGTGCGATCGCCACCTCGATCGCGCGCGCGCGGCCGGCGACCTGCACGGCGTGCGTGCGACCGCCGACGCGCGCGAAGCGTTCGCGGCCGCGGACGCTGCGATCGTGGCGGTGCCCACCGCCGCTCACGCGGAACTCGTCGCGCTCGCGCTCGAAGCGGGCCTCGACGTGCTGGTCGAAAAGCCGATCGCGACCACGCTGCTCGAGGCCGAGCAGCTCGTCGCGCTCGCCGAGACGCGCGGGCGCGTGCTCCAAGTCGGGCATCTCGAGTGGTTCAACGCGGCGATGCGCACGGTCGCTGCGCGCGCGAACCGGCCGCGCTTCTTCGAGGGTCATCGATTAGGGCCGTTCCCGGGCCGCTCGCTCGACATCGATGTGGTGCTCGATCTGATGATTCACGACGTCGACATCGTGCAGCGGCTGGTCGGAGCGGAGCCCGTGCGGGTCGAGGCGCTCGGCGTACCCGTGCTCACGGGGCGCGCCGACATCGCGAACGCGCGCCTCACCTTCGCCGACGGCTGCGCCGCGACGCTCACCGCGAGCCGCGTCTCGATGAAGCCGCTGCGCAAGCTGCGCTTCTTCCAGCGCGACGGCTACTTCTCGATCGACTTCCTCGAATCGCGCGTGACGATCGGACAGCGCGCTACGACGGATGAGAGCGGCGAGCGGAGAGTCGCGTTCGAGACGCTGCAGATCGATCGCGAGGACGCGCTCGCGAACCAACTGCGCGCGTTCGTACAGGGCGTGCGCGAGCGGCGCCCCGTCGCGGGCGGCGGCGATCAGGGCCTCGCGGCGCTGCGCACGGCGCTGCGCATCGTCGCCGCGATGCCGCCCGAGAGTGCGCTCACGTGACGCGTGTGCTCGTCTCTGCCGGCGATGCGTCCGGCGAGATGCACGCGGCGGCGGTGATCGAGGCGCTGCGGCGGACGGAGCCGAGCCTCGAGGTGCTCGCGCTCGGCGGCCCGGCGCTGGAGAAAGCCGGCGCACGCATCCTCGTGCCGCAGCGCGAGCTCGCGGTCGGCGGACTGCTGGAGGTGTTGGGCGATCTCGGCCGCGTCGCGCGCGCCTGGCGGCGCATGACGCGCGCGCTGCGCGAGGAGCGGCCGGATCTGCTGATGCTCGTCGACTCGCCCGACTTCAACCTGCCGCTCGCGCGGCGCGCGAAGCGGCTCGGCCTGCGCGTGCTCTGGTTCATCTCCCCGCAAGTCTGGGCGTGGCGGCGCGGGCGCGTGCGCAAGATCGCCGCGCGCAGCGACCGGCTCGCGACGATTTTCCCGTTCGAGGCCGCGGCCTACGCAGGCAGCGGCCTGCGCGTCGAGTTCGTCGGGCACCCGCTCGTCGATCGCCTCGCGCCGCTCGCGCAGCGCAGCCCGCGCGAGTGCCGCATCGCACTCGGCCTCGCGCCCGAGCGCCCGCTCGTCGCGCTCATGCCCGGCAGCCGCCGCAACGAGCTCGCGAGCAACGCGGGCCTTCAGCTCGCGGCGGCGAAGGCGCTGCACGCACTCGATCCGCGCATCGCGTTCGCACTCGGCGTCGCGCCGTCGCTTGCTCGCACGGACGCCCTGGCCGAGGTTCGCGCGGCACGCCTCCCGCAGCTGATGGACCTCACGCTCGTGGACGGGCGCGCGCACGAGCTCGCGCGTGCCGCCGATGCCGCGCTCACGAAGCCAGGCACGGTGACCGTCGAGGTAGCGCTGCTCGGGACGCCGCAGGTCGTGACGGCGCGCGTGCCGGCAGCGAGCGCGTTCCTGATGCGGCGGCTCGTGAAGCTCGAGCACTGGGCGATGCCGAACCTGATTGCGCGCGAGCGGGTCGTGCCCGAGTTCTTGCAGGAAGCCGCGCAGCCGCAGCGCATCGCCGAGGCGCTCTACGCGCTGCTGACCGGCCCCGCGCGCGCGA
>JANNKN010000323.1:0-12396 GCA_031396315.1 Deltaproteobacteria bacterium | reverse complement strand
GTCCGTCGTCCAGACGTTGCCGTTCAGTCCGTACTCGGAGTCGTTCGCGAGCTCGAGCGCCACTTGCTCGCTCATTACGCGCTGGATCGCGACGACCGGCCCGAACGTCTCCTTCGTCATCAGGTCCATGCCGTGGTCGTCGTCGACCACGACGGTGGGCTCGTAATACAGGCCCTTCAATGCGGGATTGCGGCGGCCGCCGACGAGCACTTTCGCGCCCTTCGCGACGGCATCCTGCATGTGGGCCTCGATGATCGAAAGCTGCTTGTCCCAGAACACCGCGCCGACATCGAACTCGCCGGTGTCGCTCTGGCGCAGCTTCTTCGCACCTTCGACGACTTTGCCGACGAACGCGTCGTATATGTCGTCGACCACGTAGATGCGTTCGGTGCCGCAGCAATAATGGCCTGTGTTCATGCACGAACCGATCAGCGCACCCTGTGCCGCGCGCTCGATGTCGGCGTCGGCGCACACGATCATTGCGTCCTTGCCGCCGAGCTCGAGCGTGCAGGGAATCAGGTTGCGTCCGCAGGCCTCGGCGACGCGGCGCCCGGTGGCGACGCTGCCGGTGAACGAGATCTTGTTCACGCCCGCGTCGATCAGCGCCGCGCCGGTCGCGCCGTCGCCCTGTAACACCTGATAAAGATCGGCGGGCCAGCCGGCTTCTTCGGTGAATTTCTTCACCAGCAGCGCGGAGAACGGCGTCACCTCCGACGGCTTGTGAATCACCGCGTTCCCCGCGGCAATCGCTTGCACGAGTGGATTCACCGCGAGCACGACCGGGCCATTCCACGGCGTGATCAAGCCGACCACGCCGAGCGGCTTGTAGACGAGCGTCAGCCGCTTCGTGAAGCCGAGTACGCCGTGGATCCGGCGCTTCTCCGGTGCGAGGAACTTCGCGGCGCGCTTCGCGTAATAAGTGATCGCGTCGCAGCACGCGAACACCTCCATGCTGATCGCCTCGCTGCGCGCCTTGCCGGTCTCCTGCACGACGGCGTCGATGATCTCGTCCTGGCGCGCGACGAATTGGTCGAGCAGGCGCCACAGGTACTTCGAGCGCTCTGCGACGGGCAGCTCCCCCCATGCGGCCTGCGCCTTGCGCGCGCGCTCGACCGCGGCTCGCACGTCTTCAGTGCTCGCGGCTTCGAACTCGCCGATCGGCGCAAGTGTTACCGGGCTCAGCGAGCGGTAGCGGCGGCGCGGCCCGGCCGTGGAAATCGGCTCGACGATCGCCATGCAGATCTCCTTGGTGAAGCGGCGCAGAACCCTATCTCAGCTGGAGGCCACTCACCGGACTGCCGATGAACCGGGGGCTCGCGCCGGGGTTGACCCCGACGATGCGAGCGGCAAGCCTCCGCGACTCGAGGGCCCATGGCGCTGGAACGGCTGATCACGCTGCCCCTGCAACAAGCCGGTGAGATGCTCGCGGAGGGCCTGAGCGCGTTTCGCCGCTCCTCGCGCTACCCCGATGTGCCCGCGCTCGAGCCGCGCCCCTGGCTGCTCGCGCACGCCGTGCTCGACCGCAGCTTCACCCTAATGACTTCGCTCGTGACGGGCGTTCCGCTGCCGCAGCTCGTGCGCCGCATGGTCGAGGAAGCGCAGGCGGCGCACACGTTCTACGAGAGCCGCGGCTGGCTCGAGGACCCGCTGCCCTATCACCGCAAGCCGCCGCGGCTGCGCGATCCGACCAGCGAGCCGAGCTCGGTGTGGGTGCGCCCTGGGCTCGCGCCGACGCGCTTCGAGCACCTACGCTGGGAGAGCGGCTTCGAGCCGCACGAAAGCGAGCCCGGCGGCGAGCGCTGGCAGGCGCATCCCACGAACGGCACCGCGCACGCGTACGTGCTGCGGCACGACACGCCGCGCCCGTGGCTCGTGTGCGTGCACGGTTTCGCGATGGGCACGCCGCTCGTGAACTTCTACGGCTTCCCCGCGCGCTTCCTGCACGAGACGCTCGGGCTGAATCTCATCTTCCCGGTGCTCCCGCTCCACGGTCCGCGCGGCGTTCAGCGCCTCTCCGGCGGCGAGGTACTCAGCCCGGACTACCTGCGCATGGTGTTGTTATTCGCGCAGGCGGTGTGGGACGTACGGCGTGCCCTCTCGTGGGTGCGCGCACAGGGCGGCGAGCCGGTGGGGCTCTATGGCATCTCGCTCGGCGGCTATGTCTCGGGGCTGGTCTCGGCGCTCGAGGACGATCTCCGCTGCGTGATTGCGGGCATCCCCGCCGTCGATTTCGCGTGCCTCGCGCGCGACAACGAGCCGTGGATCATGCGGCGCTACGACCGCGATTTCGCGCTCGATTGGCAGCTCGTGCGCGCGATCACGCACGTCGTCTCGCCGCTCGCGTTCACGCCCAGAGTTCCGCGCGAAGGGCGCTTCATCTACGCCGGCGTCGCCGACCGCATCGCGCGCCCGGATCAGGCGCGGGCGCTCTGGCGCCACTGGGATCGCCCTGACATTCACTGGTTCCAGGGCGGGCACATCCTCGGCTTGCGCGACAAGGGCACGGCGAAGTTCATCGAGAAAGCGCTGCGCGAGACGGATCTTCTGCCCAAGACGCGCGCGAAGCGCCGCGACCCTAAGAAGAGCCGCTTACGAGCTTGAGCTTGCGCGCGCGCCGGCGCGCTTCGCTGACGAGCTCGGCGATGGATTCCGCGAGCAACGCGGTGAACACGTCGAGATCGGCGACGCGGTCGTAGTCGGCGTTCACGCCGATGCACAGCTTGCCGTCGTAACTGAACATCGCGATGCCGAGGCCGCCGCTGCGCGCGAGCGGCACCGTGCCGTACGCCTCGATCAGCCTCGCGCCGCGCAGGTAGACCGGCGCCTGCGGGCCCGGCACGTTCGCGATCCGCACGTTCACCGGCGTGCGCTCCGAGATCGCGCGCACGCCCTGTGCGAGCGCGCGTGAGCTCGTCCACTTCGCGACGCTGTTCAGCGTGCGCGCACCGAGCCCCGGGTTCTCACGGTTCAGTTCCTCGGTGCGGCGCCGCACCTGCTCGAGGCGGCGGGCCGGGTCGCGCTCCCAGATCGGCAGATCGAGAATCCACTCGCCGACGCCCTCGTTCTTGTCGCCACTTCGGAGGCTCACCGGCACGGCCGCCCGAAAATCGAGCACGGCCGGGTTCATGTGGCGCGCACGGAAGTACGCGCCGACCGCGCCCGCGACCGCCGTCAGCAGCACGTCGTGCACCGAGCCGCCGAGCTCGCTGTGTACGAGCTTCGCATCGGCGAGCGGCACCACGAGCGTCTCGAAGCGGCGATGCGGGCCGGGCGCGCCGCTGAGAGGCGTGTCGTGCAGCTCGCGAATCGAGTAGCCGAGCAAGTTCGCGACGGACTGCGCGCGGCGGCCGAGCTCTCTGCCGAACGAGTCGCTCTCGCGCACGAACTCGCCGAGGCGGCGCAGCGCCTTCTGCGGAAGGCGCAGCTGGCGCACGACTTCGTCGCGCACGAGTTCCACTGCCGACGGCATCGGGCGCGGCACGAACGGCGGCGCCGCCACGAACGGCTCGTTCGGATCCTCCGAGAGCAGCACCTGCATCAAATCGCCGCCGCTCTCCGCAAGCACCACGTGCTGCTTCACGACGAGCGCAAAGCGCCCGCCGGATAACCCTTCGAGCAGCCAGCACTCCCAGAGTGGGCGCGAGCGATCGAGCTTCTGCGCCTGCAAGCGCGCAACCACCTTCTGCACCTCCGCGATCCCGCCAGGGTGCGCGAGACCCGTGTGCCGCAGGTGGTAGTCGAGGCTGAACTCGCGATCGTCGACGAGCACCGGATGGTTCTCGATCGGCACGCGCCGCAGCTTTCGGCGGTAAGCGGGTACGAGATGCAGGCGCGCTTCGATCGCGCTGCGAATGGCCTCGAAGTCGACGCCACCCCCCTTGCGCGCGAGCGGCCCCGATTCGAACACCAGCGTCGTCGCCGCGTGAGCGGAGTGGCGCGAGGTCTCGCCCGCGAGCAACGACGCGCTCTCGTAGCTCAGCCGCTCGTAGGAATAGCGGGCCAGTTGTTACTCCGTTCTCGTGCCGTTGCGGCGGATTCCGTCGAGGGCGAGGTCCACCATCGGATCGACCATGCTGGGGTGAATCTTCATGCCCCGAAAGAAGAGCCGGACCGCGATTGGCCCGACGATCAGGTCCGCGGCGAGGTCGAGGTCGACCTGCGGTGCGATCTCGCCGCGCGCGACGGCGCGCTGGAGCGCGGTTTCGAGCGGGCGGCGACGCCCCTTCAGCACGGGATCGAGCACCTGCCCGAGCTCGGGGTTGTGGGCGCGTTCGGCGGCGAGGCTCGGGTAGACGGTCGCGAGCGGCGTCGACAAGAAAGCCTGCAGATAGCGCGTGAGCATCGCCTTCAGGTCGCCCGCGAGCGCTCCCGTATCGACGTCCTCGAACGCGGGCAGCTGCCCGAACGCTTCGACCACGAGCGGCAGCTTCGACGGCCAGCGGCGATAGATCGTGGCCTTGCCAACGCCTGCGCGCCCAGCGACGCCCTCGACCGTCAGCGCCGAGAAGCCGACTTCCTGGAGCAGCTCGAGCGTCGCATCGAGAATCGCCCGATGCGCTTCGCCGCTGCGGGGGCGCCCGGCGGCAGGCGGAGCGGCACCCGCATCGCCGTTGCCCAGCCCGCTGCCCGCCTCAGCACCCATCTGCGCGCTCCCAGCTCGTCGGTCGATTACGATACTGTACGTCTCGTTATCATTCACTACGGCAGATCCAAAGGGGAATTCGCGCGATGGTCGACTACCACCCGTTTGCGGCCGACGTCCAGGAAGATCCGCATCCGGTCTATGCCCGGATGCGCGAGGAAGACCCGTGCTTCTACCTGAAGGAGTGGGACACCTACTTCCTCTCGCGCTTCGACGACATCTGGGATGCTTCGATGGACCCGCACAGCTACTCGACGGCACAGGGCACGACGACCGCACAGCTCGTCACGAAGGTGCAGCCGCTCACGCCGATGCTGAACACGCTCGACCCGCCGTTCCACACGGCGTTTCGCTCTGCGGTGATGGGCTACTTCACACCCGGTGGGGTTCGCCGCCTCGAGCCGCAGATCGCGAAGTTCGTGGATGACGCGTTCGCGCAGGTTCGCGATCTGCGCGAGTGCGATGTCTTCAAGCAGTTCGCGGCGAAGGTATCGGTGAAGGTCGCGTGCCTCGCGAACGGCTTCCCGATGGAAGACAGCGACAAGCTGAACGACCTCGTGTGGCGCTTCTTCGCGCGCGAGGAAGGCGTCATGGGCATGACCGCGGATGGCGTGAACGCGATGCTGGAGATGTTCACGTACTTCCACGAGCTGATCGCGAAGCGCCGCGCGGCGGGTGCGAACGAAGAATCGGTGGTCGACCTGGTGTGCCGCTTCGAGAAGGACGACAAGCGCTTCTCGCCGGAAGACGCGGCCTCGCACATGTCGATGTTCCTAATTGGTGGCGCCGAGACGTTCCCGAAGACGTTCGCGAGCACGGTGCACCGGCTCGGCCAGCACAAAGATCAGCGCGCGTCTTTGGTGAAGGACAAGTCGCTGATCCCCGACGCGTATCGCGAAGTTCTCAGGTACGACATGCCGACGCAGTATCTGATGCGCAAGATCGTGAAGCCCGTGCACTTCCACGGCAAGGAATGCCAGCCGGGCTCGAATGTCGCGTTCCTGTATCCGGCGGCGAACCGCGACCCGCGCGAGTTCGCGAACCCGGACGTGTTCGACGTGCGCCGCAAATCACCGCGCATTCTCTCGTTCGGTCATGGCGTGCATCTCTGCATCGGCCAACACTTCGCGAAGATGGAAGCGAAGCTCTGCATCGAGAAGCTGCTGAGCTTCGCGCCGGAATTCGAAGTGCAGACGGACAAGCTCACGCGGCTGCGAACGGAATTCGTGCAAGGCTGGGCGACGATGCCGATTGTTTGGCGCGCGTAGGGGGGTGTTACGAGGCACGGCGGTGCGCCGGTGCGTTGCTGAACCGCACACGGCATCGTCGGCGCTTCGCGCCGGTGTTCTTGTTTACTTCGCTCGCCGTCGAGGACTCCGGCTCGCTGCGCGCTTCGCTTGCTTCTCGCTGTAGTGCATCGAGGCAGCGCGGCAGTGGGCTTGGCTGATCGCGTTCTAGAGTTCGTTGGAGTTGGTGGTCGTTGAGTGATTTAGCGCTGGCTCGGGGGCCGAGTTGGAACGAGCGGGCGCTCGTCGTTGCGGCTTGCTTCGTGTGTCAGCTCGGGCTTGGGTACACGTATTTGTTCTCGGCGGTGTTGCCGGAGGCGACTGCGGAGCTCGGGTGGACGCGGGCGCAGTTTTCGAGCGGGCGCATTCCTTACTTCTTGGTGACGGCGCTCGGCGGGCTCGCGGCGGGGCAGTGGACGGTGCGCTTTGGCGCGCGGCCGGTGCTCGTAACGGGCGCGCTCTCGCTCGCCGTGGCGTTGACGCTGTTATCGCGCATGGACGATCTCGTGACTTATTGGGTCGCACAGACGTTCTATGGCCTCTTCATGGCGGGCCTGGGCGACGTCGCGATCGCGGGCGTGCTGACGGCCTGGGTTCAGCGCGGGCGAGCCAGCGCGATGGGCTTCGTCTACGCCGCCTCCAACGTCGCGGGATTTCTCGTGCCGCAGGTCTTCGCGCGCGGCGTCGAGTCGCACGGCTGGCGCGCGACGCTGCTCGCGATGGGGCTCGTCGGCGGCGGCGCGATCCTGCCATTCGCATGGATCGCCGGCAGGCGCGCGCCCGGATTCGCGGCCGAGGGCGCGCTCGGACGAGCCATCGGCCCAGCGCGCGTCGATTCGCTCTCGCTCACGGCCGCGCTGCGCACGCGCTCTTTCTGGCTCCTGTTCATCGCGGTCTTTGCGTTCTTCGTCTTCTTCCTCGGCATGAACGACGCGTTCGTGGCGTTCATGCTCGACCTCGGAATGTCGCGGCAAGAAGCCGCCTGGTATTACGCTCTCGCGACGGGCGTCGGCGGCGTCAGCAAGCTGTTCGCCGGTGCGCTCGGCGATCGCCTTCACCCGAAGGCCACGCTACTCGCAGATCACGCGCTGCTCGTCGTGAGCGCACTGCTGCTGCTCGCGCTGCCACGGCCCGAGGCGCTTTGGGCATTCCTCGCTTGTTACGGACTCGGCATCGCGGCGCGCGACGTCGTCTACCCGCTCGCGATCGGCTTCAGCTTTGGTGAGCGCACGATGCCCGCGATCTACGGCGCGGTGATGCTGGCGCTGATCGTCGCGGCGCCGCTCGGCTCGTGGATCGCGAGCAACGTGCGCGACACGACCGGCAGCTACGAGCCTGCGTTCGCGGGCTTCGCGCTGATGAACCTCGTCGTGTTCGGGGCGCTATTTCTGCTGCGGCGAGAAGTGCCCGCGCGGCGCTGAGGCTCACGCGAGCGGCGAGAACTTCCGGCCCGCGAACGGCGCCACCACCGGCGCATAAAGCGCCTCCAGCTGCTGCGCCCTTCGCGCGAGAAACCGCAGCGTCGCCTCCTCGGGCGCGTTGCCGGCGCGAATGCGCGCTTCCAGCTTCGTACGGCCCGCGCGAACGTCGACGGCGCGCTGACCGAGCAGCGCGCTCAGCTCGTCCCGCTCCTGCGCTGCGAGCGCGGCGCCGTAACGCCCCTCGCGCTCGATGCATTCGACCAGCGCGGCGGCACTCTCGGCGCGGTGCTTCAGGTACTCGGACGGCAGCGCCGGCGCGAGCTCCTCGGCCAACTGCTGCGCGACGAGCGACGACAAGCCGTGCGCCGCGGGCGCGGGCACCTCGGGCAACGCCGTCGGCTCGAGCGCGATGCCCATCGCGTCGGCGATCGCCTCGCACAGCGCGCGCTCGCAGATCGCGCGGTACGCGAGATTCATCGCGACGGGGCCGCGCGCGTCGTGTGGCGAGGTGACGCGCACCAGCCCGAGCACCGAGCGCGCCATCTGCTGCACGCGGAAGTAGCGCACGCGCTCGAGCGCCACGGGTGCGCCGCTGAGCGCAGCATAATGAGCGATCGCCTCCGCGACTCCGCCGCAAGGCTGGAAGAACTCGCGCACACAGAAGTTGCCGAGGTCTTCCATCGGATCGCCGAAGTGCGCCCACTCGAAATCGACCAGCGCCGTCATGCGCGAGCCCTCGAACAAGAAGTTGCCGGGGCCTGTATCGCCTTGAACGAGCGCGACGCGCTCGAGACGCTGCGGGACGTGCGCGCGCAGCCACGCCGCGCCGAACCGCGCGAGCGGTTCGGGCTCCCGATGGCGCGCGAGCATCGCCTCGAGGGTGTCGACCTCGCCGAGCGCAGCCTCTGCTGGCGTGCGCGGAATGGCCAGCTCGGGAAGCGCGAGCTGCTCGGGTGTTAGGGAATGCAGGCGCGCGATCTCGCTGATGAAGTCGAGCAGCACCGCGCGCCGCTCGGCCGGCGGCGCGGGCGGCAGATCCGAGCTGCCGCGCACGCGCTCCTGCAGCGCGACCTGATGCTCCTCGCTGAAGGCGTCGATGCGCGGCACGCGAATGCCCGCGGCGCCGAGCGCGCGCAGGATGCGCGTCTCGCGCGCCAGCGAGAACGGGTTCGCGCGCCCCGATGCGGCCGAGCGGTCGATGCGCAGGAACCATTCGGCGCGCGTGCCGTCGGGGCGCGTGACGTCGACGACCCAGGCCTCGCGGCGGGCAATGTGACGCGCGCAGCGCGTCACATTGCCGGCGGCTTGGTGTGCGAGCCATTGGGTGATTTCGGGGCTCAGAGATTCTTGGGGCATCGAGGCTCCGTCGGGGCGCCGCCGGTTCTCCCGATTTACTTCGCTCCGGCGTCGAAGACTCCGCCTTCGCTGCGCGCTTCGCTTGCGTAGCACGCCTCCACTTGCGAGGCGGATAGCACCGAGCTCAGGCCGGCAGGGGTGGCACTGCGGCGTGGCTCGGCTGCGTTCGAGCGTCGTGGAGGCGCGTTGGGCTATCTCGGTGGGGCATGAAGGTTGAACTTCCTGGCCGGGCGTATTCGCGCTGGGTTTTGTTGCTGTTGTCGCTGGCTTATGTGCTCAACTTCGTGGATCGGCAGGTGCTCGCGATCGTTGCGGGGGACGTGAAGCGCGAGCTCGCGCTCAGCGACTTCGAGCTCAGTCTGCTGCTCGGGCCCGCGTTCGTCGTGTGCTTCACGCTCTCGGGCTTCGTGCTCTCGCACCTCGCCGACACGCGTTCCCGCAAGTGGGTGCTGACGGCGGGGCTCACGCTCTGGAGCCTGCTCACCGCAGCCTGCGGCGTCGCGACGAGCTTCTGGCAGATCGCGGTGCTGCGCTTCGGCGTCGGCATCGGCGAAGCCGCGGGCGCGCCGCCTTCGCAATCGATGCTATCGGACTACTTCCCACCCGCCGTGCGCGCGCGAGCGCTCTCCGTGTTCGGGCTCGGCATCTACTTCGGCACGCTGCTCGGATTCGCGGGCGGTGGCTACGTGGCGCAGTGGTTCGATTGGCGCACGGCTTTCATCGTCGCGGGCTTGTCAGGGCTGCCGCTCGCGGGCGTGATCGCATTCACCGTGCGCGAACCCGCGCGCGCGGCCGCCCCGGCGGAGCGCGCGCCGGTCGGCGAGATGCTGCGCATTCTCGTGCATCAGCGCACCTACCGACGCCTGATGCTGGCTGCCGCTTGTCAGGCATTCATCGGCTTCGCTGCGCTCACCTGGAGCGCGCTCTTTCTGCAGCGCGTGTTCGCGATGGACAAAGCCGAGTCGGGCGTATCGTTCGGGCTGGTGGCAGGTATCGCGGGGGCAGCCGGCAGCCTGCTCGGCGGCGCGCTCGCCGACCGCCTCGCCGCGCGCGACGCTCGCTGGTACGCGTGGCTCTCGGCAGGCGTCTCGCTCGCCGCCGCGCCGTTCTTCGCGGCGTTCGCGCAAGCCGAGGACGCGACGCTCGCGCTCGCTTGCTTCGGCGTGTTCTATTTCCTCAACAACATCTACGTACCGTCGCTCTGGACGTTGGTGCAGACGCTCGTGCCGCCGCGGCTTCGCGCGACCTCGTCGGCCACGCAGCTCGCGATCACCAACGTCTTCGGCTACGGCCTGGGCGTCGCCGTCGTCGGCAAGCTGAACGACTTGGTCGCGCCGAGCTTCGGTGATGAGGCGCTCCGCTTCACGCTGCTCTTGCCCGCCGCGGTCGGCGCGCTCAGTGCCCCGCTTTTCTACCGCTGCGCGAGCAGCGTGCGCGAAGATCTCGCCGCGGTAGAGCGCAGCTCCGCTCTCGCTCAGTAGAAGATCTTCGTCCAGCCCGTCGCGTGCGGCGCCATGAACACCGCCGTGAGCTTCATGCGCGTGTGCAGCCAGACGCCGCCCTCGCGCGCGTACTCGTCGTCCTCGAAGCCGGTCATCCAGCTCGGCTCGCCGGCAGGCGTCGTGCACGGCGAGAGAATGTCCCAGCGTGCACTCGCGCGATCCGCGGAATGCACGGTGATGTGCGGCTTCAGGAAGAAGTGCCATGAGAACCGGAGCGTCGGCACGCGCATGCGGGCCGCGATCTCGGCGCGGCCGCGCGAGACGCCGAGCGTCGGGCCGCCGTCCCACTCGCCGTCCTCGGTGAAGAGCGCAGCGATCGCTTCCGCGCGTGCGTCGACCACTTCCGGCTCGGCGACGCGTCCGCGCGTGTAGCGCTCGTCGACGAGCTGCCCGTAGCGCGCCTTCAACGCGTGGATCGCGAGCGCGGCCTCGGCGTGATCGACCCGCGCGCGCAGCGACTCGACTTCTCGTGCGAGCTCTTCGAGGGTCGGCATCGCGCCTCCGGGCCATCACGGTACCGTGGCGCGCATGAGCTGGAAGGATGAAGTCGACGAGATCGCGGCGCGGAGGCGCGCTGCGCACGAACTGGGCGGCAAGGACGCGATCGCGAAGCACAAGGCGCGCGGCCGCGGCACGGTGCGCGAGCGCATCCGTGCGCTCGCAGACGCCGGCAGCTTCGACGAGTTCGGCGAGATCGCCGGCGATGTCGCAGCGAATGGCGCCTTCGCGCCGACCAACATCGTGGCCGGCGTCGCGACGATCGGCGGCCGTCCCACTGTCATCGCAGGCGACGATTTCACGATCAAGGGCGGCGCCTACACGCCCGCGAGCCTGAAGAAGATCCAGTACGCCGAAGGCCTCGCGATCCGCCGACGCATGCCGCTCGTGCGCCTGCTCGAAGGCGGCGGCGCGAGCGTGTCGGGCGCATACGGCGCGCGCGGCCGCTCGGGCTACGACCTCACCGCGCCGAGCCCGCTGAACTTGCTCGCGATGCGAGCGCTCTCCGAGGTGCCCGTGGTGTGCGCCGCGCTCGGCCCGTGCGCGGGCTTTCCAGCGGGACGACTGACCGCCTCGCACTTCTCCCTGATGACTCGCGACACGGCGGTCGTACTCACCGGCGGCCCGGCGTTGGTGGAGCGCGCATTCGGCAAGAAGTTTACGAAGGAAGAGCTCGGCGGGCCGGCGGTGCACCTGAGAAGTGGCGTCGTGAACAACGAGGCCGTGGACGAGGCGGATGCGTGGCGGCAGATCCAGGCGTTCTTGTCTTATTTGCCCACGTCGGTCTGGGAGCCTGCGCCGCGCTTGGCGTGCGCAGATCCTCCGAGCCGCACCGAAGAAGCTCTGCTCTCCTTCATCCCGCGCGATCGTCGCAAGACCTACAAGATCCGCCGCTTGCTCGAGCACGTCGTCGATGCCAGTTCGCTCTTCGAGATCGCGCCGCTCTACGGCCGCACGCAGCTGACGGCGCTCGCCCGCATCTCAGGGCAGCCCGTGGGCGTGATCGCGAACGATCCGAACATTTACGGGGGCGGGATGTCCGCCGACGGCGCGCAGAAGCTGCGCCGGTTCGTCGAGCTCTGCGATGCGTTTCATCTGCCGATCGTGAGCTTCGTCGATGAGCCGGGCTTCCTGATCGGCCCTGATGCCGAGAAGGCGGGCACGATTCGCTACGGGATGGAGGCGCTGTTCGCGGTACAGCAGACGCGCGTGCCGTGGATCGCCGTGGTGGTGCGCAAGTCGTTCGGCGTTGCGCAAGGCATCCATTATGGGCCGAACTGCACCGTACTGGCGTGGCCCTCGCTCGCGAGCGGTGCGTTGCCGGTGGAGAGCGGCGTGCATCTCGCGTTCGCGAAGGAGATCGCGGCGGCGGCGGATCCGGAGGCGCGGCGGCGCGAGCTCGAGGAGGAAATGGCCGCGGCGCAATCGGTGTTCCCGCGTGCGGAGGAATTCGGCGTGCACGAGCTGATCGATCCGCGCGAGACGCGAGCGAGGCTGTGTGGGTGGGTTGATGAGGTGCAGGGGGAGTTGCGCGGACTCTTGGGGCCGCGGTCTTATACGATGCGGCCTTGACGGGGAGCGGCCGCGGGGCCGGGGCGCGCTGCGGCGAATGGCTCGCGCGTGACCTGGGTGTTTCGCTGCTTTGAGTTCCAAAGCCCTTCGGTTTCGTGGCGTTACCTGCTCCGCTTTAT
>JANNKN010000322.1:0-9296 GCA_031396315.1 Deltaproteobacteria bacterium | reverse complement strand
TGATCGAGCCGGCGCCGAGCGTCAGCACGAGATCGCCACTCTCGAGGATGGGAGCGAGCGCCGGTGCGATCGCCTCGAGCTCGCCGAGGAAGCGCACGTCGCGATGGCCGCGCTCCCGGATCGCCTCGGCGAGTGAAGCCGCCTCGACGCCGGGGAGTTTCGGTTCGCCCGCTGCGTAGATCTCCGTGATGATGAGCAGGTCGGCGTCGTGAAAGGCAGCCGCGAAGTCGTCGAAGAGATCGCGCGTGCGGGTGTAGCGATGCGGTTGGAAGACGACGACGATGCGGCCGGCGTGCTGCTCGCGCGCGGCGGCGAGCGTTGCGCGCACCTCGGTCGGGTGATGGCCATAATCGTCGACGACGCGCACGCCGCGCGCTTCGCCCTTCCGCTCGAAGCGACGCTCGACGCCTGCGAAGCTCGCGAGCGCCTCGGCGGCGCGTGCGAACGGCACCTCGAGCTCGGCCGCGACCGCGAGCGCGGCAAGCGCGTTTGCGACGTTGTGGCGTCCTGGAATCTGCACGCGCGCCGTGCCGAGCGCCTCAGCGCCGCGCCTCACGGCGAAGCGCGAGCCGGCGCCGTCGCGCGCGAGCTCGTGCGCGATCCACTCCGCTTGGGCGGAGAAGCCATACGTCGTGCGCCGACGCGCGATGCGCGGCAGCAAGCGCTGAACGCCTGGGTCGTCGATGCAGAGCACTGCGCGGCCCCAGAAGGGCAGGCGATTCGCGAACGCCGCGAACGCGTTTTCCATCGCATCCGCCGTGCCGTAGTGATCGAGGTGCTCCGGCTCGATGTTCGTAATCACGGCGACCACGGGCGAGAGGTGGAGGAACGAGCCGTCGCTTTCGTCGGCCTCGGCGACCAGGAAGGGCCCCTGTCCAAGGCGCGCCCCGCTGCGATCCGCAGCGGCGCCCGATCCCATCACGCGTCCACCCACCACCACGGTCGGGTCGAGGCCGGCAGCCGCAAGCAGGTGCGCGATCAGTGAGGTGGTGGTCGTCTTGCCGTGGGTGCCGGCGACTGCGATGCCGTCCTTGAGTCGCATCACCTCCGCGAGCATCTCGGCGCGCGGAATGACGGGCACGCCGCGCGCATGGGCGGCGACGACTTCAGGGTTCTCGCGCCGCACGGCGCTCGAAACCACCACCACGTCCGCCGTGCCGACGTGGCCCGCATCGTGGCCGAGCGCGACGCTCGCGCCGAGTCGGCGCAAGCGCTCGACCGTCGCGCCGCTCGCGAGGTCGCTGCCGCTGACCGCGTAACCCTGCGCGAGCAGCAACTCGGCGAGGCCGCACATCCCGATGCCGCCGATGCCGACGAAGTGAATCTGCTTCACGCCGCGGAAGCGAGCCATTAGGGCCGTCCTCCCGCGAGCGCGAGGCACGCCTCCGCGATCGCCTCGGTCGCATCGGGCTTCGCCGCGGTGGCAGCGCGGGCGCTCATCTCCGCGAGGCGCTCGCGATCGGCGAGCAGTGCGAACAGCGCCTTCGAGAACGCCTCGGGTGTGAGGCCGCGTGATTCGAGCACCTGCGCCGCGCCGGAGCGCTCGAGCTCGCGTGCGTTCGCGAACTGCTCGCCGCCGCCGACGTGCCCGAGCGGGATCAGCAGCGCCGCGCGGCCCGCAAGAGCGAGCTCCGCGACTGAGATCGCGCCAGCGCGGCACACCACGAGATCCGCCCAGGCATAGCGGCGCGGCATGTCGCGCTCGAAGACGACGGCCTCGGCGCGCGTGCCGGCCGCTTGGTAAGCCGCGGCGACGCGTTCGCGATCTGCCTCGCCGGTTTGGTGGAAGATTTCGACGCCCGCTTCCGCGAGCGGCTTCGCGAGCGCCAGCATCAACTCGTTGATCTGGCGCGCGCCGAGGCTGCCACCGAACACGAACAGGTGCGGCGGCCGGGAGGCGTCGACGCGCGCTGCGCTCAGCGCGCCCATGAACTTGTCGCGGAGCGCGCGGCGCAGCGGAACGCCGGTGACGACGGCGCGCTCGGCACTGCTGCCGGGTAGCGAGTCCACCGTGCCCGGGAAGCCGGCGAAGATGCGCGTCGCGACGCGTGCCATCAGGCGATTCGCAGCGCCCGGCACGGCGTCCGTGTTCACGAGCGCGAGCGGCGTGCGCGTCAGCGCGGCGGCGAGTGCGGCGGGCACCGAGGCATAACCGCCCACGGAGATCACCAGCGCGATCTTGCGCGCTCGCAGCAGCTTGCGCGCCTGCAGCGTCGCGCGCGCGAGCGCGGCGAGCGCCACGACGCGTTCGACCAGGCCGCGGCCGATCACCGGGCGGGCGTCGAGGAGCACGAGCTCGAAGCCGGCGTCGGGTACGAGCCTCTTCTCGATGCCGCGCTCCGCACCCACGAACACGAGCTCCGCGCCGCGCTCTCGCAGGCTTTCGCCCAGGGCGAGTGCGGGTGTGACGTGCCCGCCCGTGCCGCCGCCCGCGATGACGATGCGCGCGCTCATGCTGCGCGGCTCCCGCGGCGCGAAGGCTCGCTCGCACGCGCAATCGAGATCAGGATGCCGGCGGCGATGCATGCCACGAGCAGCGAGCTGCGCCCGTACGACAAGAACGGAAGCGTGAGGCCCTTCGGCGGCAGCAGCCCCATCACGACGGCGCCATTGAGCAGCGCCGGCAGTCCGATCAGCAGCGTTGCACCGAAGCCCAGCAACAAGCCGAAGCGGTGTGTCGCGCGCTGCGCGATGCGCAGGCCGGTGAGTACGAGTGTGACGAACAGACCGAGCACGAACGCGACGCCGATCAGGCCGGCTTCCTCCGCGATCACGGACAGAATGAAATCGGTGTGCGCTTCCGGCAGATAGTGGAGCTTCTGCAGGCCATTGCCGGGGCCGGTGCCGAACAGACCACCGCGGCCGAAGGCGACGAACGACTGCACGAGCTGGAAGCCGATGCCGGTCGGATCTTCCCAGGGATTCAGGAACGCGAGCACGCGCTTCATCGCGTAGGGGTTGAGCGCGCAGTAGAGCGCGACGCCTGCAGTGCCCAAGAGGCTCGGAATCGCGAGTAGCGGAACCGGCGCGCCCGCGACGAATACGATCAGGCCGACCAGCGCCGCGATCACCACGGCGCTGCCGAGATCTGGCTGCAACAGACACAGCGCAATCGGCAGCACCGAGAACGCGAAGGCTTGCACGCAAGCGCGAGGCGTGAGCGCAGCGCGCGCGTCGTTGCGCGCGAGGAAAGCGCAAACCGCGAGCACCGTTGCGAGCTTCGCGAACTCGACGGGCTGGAAGACGACCCCGCCGGGGAGCATCAGCCAACGCCGCGCGCCACCGGCCACGAAGCCCATTGCGAGCGTCGCGACGAGGGCCGCGATCGCGACCGCGTAAAGCACGTAAGCGAGCCGGAACCACGCGACGAGCGGGAGGCGCGCGGAACCCAACAACAGCAGCGCGCCGAGCACGAGGCCCGCGGCGTGACGCACGAAGTGCGGCGAGAAGGTCGCGTCGCTGAACGTGGCGGTTGCGCTGAAGACGGCGACGGCGCCAATCGCGGCGAGCACGCCGACAGCGGACGCGACTGTGCCGACATTCGAGTGGCCCGTCGTGAAGCTCGTCAGATCACGCGTTCTCATCGCGGCTCCTGTGCGGCGGCCTGAGCGAGTGCGGCGAACTGCCGGCCGCGATCCTCGTAACTGCGAAACTGGTCGAAGCTCGCGCAAGCGGGCGACAGCAGAACGGTGTCACCTGGTGCGGCGAGCTCGCGTGCGCGCGCGACCGCGCGGGCGAGCGTTTCCTGCTTCTCGAACGCGAGCTTGCCGGTGAGGCAGGCGGCGATCGCGTCGGCCGCCGCGCCGATCAGCAGCGCGCATTTCACGCGCGTGAGCGGCGCTTCGAGCAGCTCCGCGAAGTCGAGGCCCTTGTCCTTGCCGCCGAGAATCCAGAGCAGCGGGCCCGGCAAATTCGCGACCGCCGCGACCGCCGCGCTCGGGTTCGTGGCCTTCGAATCGTCGAGCCAGCGAATGCCGTGCGCTCGCGCGACGAGCTCGCAGCGGTGCGGTAGCGCGCGGAACGTCGCGAGCGCGCCGAGTGCGCGCTGCGGATCGGCGCCGAGCGCGATGGCGGCGAGCAGCGCGGCGAGCGTATTGCTGCGGAGCGGGCCGTCGAGGGGCGGCAGTGCGTCGAGCGGAAATCGCCGCTCGTCGGAATCGAGGCGCAGCACGAGGGCGCTCGCGTCGTAACAGGCGCCGCGCGTCACCGGACCGCGCGCCGAGAAGCGCCAGACACGCGCGGCGAATGCCTCGTCGCGCAGCGCGCTCGTCAGCGGGCAGTCTGCAGAGAGGATCGCCACGTCTTCGTGCGTCTGGCGTGCGAACAGACGAAGCTTTGCGGCGAGGTAGCCCGCCATGTCGCCGTGGCGATCGAGGTGGTCCGGCGTGACGTTGAGCAACACGGCTGCGCGCGGTCGGAACGCATCGACGGCTTCGAGCTGGAACGAGGAGACCTCGAGGACCGCGGCGTCGAGCGCCTCGCCGACGAGGCCGAGCGCTGCCTCGCCCACGTTCCCCGCGGCGCGCGCGCGTAGGCCGGCTGAGCGAAGCATCGCTTCGACGAGGCGTACGGTGGTCGACTTGCCGTTCGTGCCCGTCACGGCCGCGAGCGGAATCGCGAGTGCGCGATAGGCGAGTTCGAGATCCCCCCAGGCCTTTCGCGCGCGTTTGCCATAACGCGCGAAGGGAACGCCGGGGCTCGGCACCACCAAATCGAAATCCGCGGGGTCGGGCGCCGGCGCGCCGAGGCGCAGCTCGATCGACACAGGCAGGCCGCTCACATCCGCGTCGGCGCGATCGTCGGCCGCGACGACGTACGCGCCGCGCTCCGCGCAGAACAACGCCGCGCTCCGCCCGGATATCCCGAGACCGAGCACGAGCACGGTCTTGCCTGCGAGATCGAGCTTCACCGTCGTCGTTGCTCCCGCATTCACCAGATTGCCCCGAGCACTCTCAGAACTCCGCGTCCTAACAAGCGCGCGCAACGGCGCCGACGCGGCTCAACGCCGCGGAGGCGCCGCCCTCCCAACCCCTCGTGATCCGCGGACACGACGAGGGCGAGCACGAGCGCCTTGCGGCGGTCGGGGGGCTGCGGAGCCGAAATCAAGCGCAGCGAGGCCCCGCGAGAATCGCCGTTCGAAGCTCGAAGCAACGTGGCCCGACGAGATGATCGCCGCGCGAGCCAAGGGCCGAGCGAGCCATTCGGCGCAGCAGCCCCCCGACCGCCGCAAGGCGCGGACATCGCGGCGACTCCAGTTCCGACAAGCCTGCTCAAAATCTCGCCTCCCTCATCGCAGCTTGAGAGAAGACAGGGCAATCAGGGCGAGCACGATCGACACGATCCAGAAGCGGACCACGATCTTCTGTTCTTCCCAGCCGGCCTTCTCGAAGTGGTGGTGCAGCGGCGCCATCAGGAAGATGCGCTTGCCGCCGGTCACTTTGAAGTAGGCGACTTGAAGCATTACGGAGAGCGTCTCGACGACGAAGATGCCGCCTACGACGGCAAGCAGGATCTCTTGGCGAATCACGACTGCGATCGCACCGAGCGCGCCGCCGAGCGCGAGCGCGCCGACGTCGCCCATGAACACTTGTGCCGGCGATGCGTTGAACCACAGAAACCCGAGGCCACCGCCCACGAGTGCGCCGCAGAAAATTGCCAGCTCGCCCGCGCCGGGAACGGATTTGATTGCGAGGTAGTCGGCGAACTGTGCGTGGCCCGCGGCGTAGGCGAGGACCAGAAACGTGGCCGAGCAGATCATTACGGGCCCGATCGCGAGGCCGTCGAGGCCGTCCGTGAGGTTCACGCCATTGCTCGCGGCGACGATCACGAAGGCTGCGAGGGGGATGTAGAACGCGCCGATGTGCGGGGTGAAGTTCTTGAAGAACGGCACTTGCAGGGTGCTGTCGAAGTTCGGAGCCGAGTAGATCAGCCAGGCGAAGCCGAGCGCGAGGGCCCACTGCCAGAGCAGCTTCGTCCGCGCGCTGAGCCCGTCCGAGTTCTTCTTCGTGACCTTCTGATAGTCGTCGATGAAGCCGAGCACGCCGTAGCCGAGCGTGAGCCCGAGCACGACCCAGGTCGCGCGGCTCGAGAGATCCGCCCATAACAGCACCGACACCGAGAGCACCATCAGGATCAGCAGGCCGCCCATCGTGGGTGTGCCGGCTTTCTGTTTGTGGTCAGGCCCGATCTCGCGGATCGGCTGCCCGACGCGCAACGCCTGGAGCCAGCGGATCACGGTGTTGCCCAACAAGAACGACAAGAAGAGTGCGGTGAGCGTCGCGGCTGCGGTGCGAAACGTGATGTAACGGAATACGTTCAGCGCGCCGTAGGTGTCCGCCAGCGGAACCAGCAGGTGGTAGAGCATCAGTGTTCGTCCTTCGTTCCGGTGAGCGCCTCGACGACGCGTTCCATGCGCATCGAGCGCGAGCCTTTGACGAGCGCGACGTCGCCCGCGCGCAGCGCGCTGTGCAGCGCGTCGGCGATCTCGGCGTGGCTCAGCGCGACGTGCGCGCGCGCGGGCGCGAGGCCTGCCGCGAGCGCGGCGTCGCGCACGAGCGGTGCGAACTTGCCGAGCACGTACAGCGCATCGACCCGCAGCTCGCCGGCCCGAGCGCCGACGCCGCGGTGCCCGGCCTCCGCGTGCGTGCCGAGCTCGCCCATGTCGCCCAACACCGCGAACGCTCGACCCCCGCCGCGCAGCCGCGCGAGGCTCGCGAGCGCGGCCTCCATCGACTGCGGGTTCGCGTTGTAAGTGTCGTCGATCAGCAGCACGCCGTTCGCGAGCTTCAGCTGCTGCATGCGGCCCTTCGCGGGCGCGTACTTCGCGAGCCCGGTCGCTACCTGGGCGAGGCTCGCGCCCGCGGCGAGGCACGCCGCGCTGGCGGCGAGCGCGTTGGTCACGGTGGGCTCGCCGAGCCCTGCGGCGTGCACGGGCAGCTCGCCCTGCGGCGCGATCAGCGTGAACGCGAAGCCGTCGCCTTCGGCACGCACGTTCGCCGAGTGCACCGCGCAGTCCGCGCTCTGGCCGAAGAACACGACGCGCGCACGGCAGCGCTTCGCCTGCGCGCGCGCGAGCGCATCGTCGCCTGGCAGCACCGCGACGCCGTCTGCGCGGATCGCGGCAGTCAGGTCGCCCTTTTCATCCGCGATCGCCTCGCGCGATCCCAAGAATTCGATGTGCGCAGTGCCGATCGTCGTGACCACGCCGATCGTCGCGTTCGCGATCGCTGCGAGCGGCGCGATCTCGCCGCGATGATTCATGCCGAGCTCGAGCACGAGCGTGCGGTGCTCGGCCTCGCGGCGCAGCAGTGTCAGCGGCAGGCCGAACTGGTTGTTGAGGTTGCCCTGCGTCGCGAGGCACGGGCCGAGCTCGCTCAGGATCGCGGCGCACATCTCTTTGGTCGTCGTCTTCCCGTTGCTGCCGGTGATGGCGACGACGGGACCGCCGAAGCTCGCGCGATGACCCGCGGCGAGGGCGCCGAGCGCACGCGTCGCATCCGGCGCAACGAGCACGGGCACCTGCGCGCGCGCGGGGACCGCGTCGGCGCGCTCGACCAGAAAGCCCGCGGCGCCCGCGGCGAACGCGTCGCCGAGGAAGGCGTGTGCGTCGTGCTTCTCGCCCCGAATCGCGACGAAGAGCGCGCCCCGCGCGAGCGTGCGCGTGTCGATCGAGGCGCTCGTGAACGCGTGCCTCGCGTCGCCTCGCGCGAGCGTCGCGCCAGTCCACTCCGCGACGTCGCACGCGCGGAACGGCAAGCTCATCGCGCGCGCCTCGCGAGCGCGCGCTGCGCCTCGTCGCGATCGTCGAACGGAAACTTCTCGCGGCCGAGGATCTGATAATCCTCGTGGCCTTTGCCCGCGATCACGATGGTGTCTTCGGGCTGCGCGCTCGCGACCGCGAGCTCGATCGCCTCGCGCCGGTCGATCAGGGAAACGTACGCGCTCTGCGCACCCGCCAGCTCACTCGGGGCGACACGTTTCATTGCGCCGAGCCCTGCTTCGACGTCCGCGAGAATGCGCACCGGGTCCTCGGTGCGCGGGTTGTCGCTCGTCAGCACCGCGCGATCGGCGAGGCGCGCGACGGCCTCGGCCATCTTCGGGCGCTTGCTGCGATCGCGGTCGCCGCCGCAGCCGAACACCGCGATCAGCTTGCCCTGCGTGAGGGGCCGCACGGCCCGCAACACCTTCTCGACCGCGTCGGGGGTGTGCGCGTAGTCGACGAGCACGGTGGGAGCTCCCGCGAGCTCGGCGCCGACGCGTTGCATGCGGCCCGGCACTTGCGGGCAGGTCGCGACGCCGCGCGCGATCGCATCGGGCGCGATGCCGAGCCCGACCGCAATGCCGACGGCGACCGTCAAGTTCTCGAGGTTGAAGTCGCCGACCAGCGGTAGCTCGAGCGTGAGCTCTCCGCTCGGGAGCTCGAGTTTCGCGCGGGTTCCGGCGAGCGACACCTCGGCGGCGAGCACGCGCACGTCGGCACGCACGTCGGAGCGCTTACTCACGAGCACGCACCGCGCGCCGCGCAGCTGCGCGGCGGCGACGAAGCCCGCGTGCCGCGGCTCGTCCACGTTGATGACGGCGACTCCGTCCGCGGCGAGGTACGTGCGGAACAGCCGCACTTTTGCGGCCTGATAAGCGTCCATCGTGCCGTGAAAATCGAGGTGGTCTTGCGTTACGTTCGTGATCGCGGCGACTCGGAACGTGCAGCCGTCCACGCGGCCGAGCTCGAGGCCGTGCGACGAGACTTCCATCGCAACCGCCGATACGCCGCGCGTGCGCATGTCGCGTAACAGCCGCTGCAGGTCGAGGCTCTCGGGCGTCGTGTTCACCGCGCGGATGCGCTCGTCGGCGTAGCGCACCTCGACCGTGCCGATCAGGCCGGTTCGTTCTCCCGCGGCGCGTAGGATCGATTCGGTTAGAAAGCTGGTGCTGGTTTTGCCGTTCGTGCCGGTGATGCCGACGAGCGAGAGCTCGCTGGAGGGTGAGCCGAAGAATGCGTTGGCTATCGGCGCGAGCGCGCGGCGCGCGTCGGGGACCACCGCGACCGCGGCGTTGCCTGCGGTCGTGGGCGCTTCCTCGACGAGCAGTGCGACGGCGCCGAGCGCGAGCGCTTGCGCAACGTAGGCATGTCCATCCGCGGTCGCCCCGCGCATTGCGACGAACAGATCGCCCGGCGCGACGCCGCGCGAGTCGTAACGAATGCCTCGGATCAGCGGATCGAGGGCAGGGCGCCGCGTCGGCGCGAGCGCCGGAGGAAGAACGGCGAGCAGCTCGGAGAGCTTCACGGTCGGGCCTTT
>JANNKN010000319.1:0-9822 GCA_031396315.1 Deltaproteobacteria bacterium | reverse complement strand
GGAGCGCTTCGCGGCGAGGCCGCGCAGTGGCTTGCGCTGCTCGAGAGCGCGCCGCGCTCGCCGGCGTACCTCGCGCGCAAGGGCGCTCCGGCCGCCCAGCTCGACGCGCTCGAGCGCGACGGCCTCGTCTCGCGCGCGCTGATCGAGAAGCGCGGCATTGCGCCCGCACAGGTGCGGCGCGCGCGGCTCGCGGACGGTGTCGCGCTCGAGCCCGCGTGCGCGGGCCCGCTCGCGCGCGCGGCGAAGCAGGCCGCGTTGTTACGGGAGATCGCGGCGGCGGGCAGCGCGGGCTGCGAGCTCGAGGCGCTCAGCGCGGGCGATGCGAAGCGCGCGACGCTGCTGCGCGCACTCGTCGCGCGCGGCCTGGTCGCGATCGACAGCAGCGCGGCCGTGCTCGGCGAGGCGGGCACGGAGCGCGCGACGCCGCACGCGCTGACGAGCGAGCAGGCGCACGCCCACGACACGATCGCCGCTGCGCTGCGCGCGCGCCGGCACGACACGTTCCTGCTGCACGGCGTCACCGGCAGCGGGAAAACCGAGGTCTACCTACGCCTCGTTGCCGACGCGCTCGCGCTCGGCCGCACCGCGCTCGTGCTCGTCCCCGAGATCACGCTCACGCATCAGATGGTGAGCCGCCTGCGCGCGCGCTTCGCGGATCGCGTCGCGGTGCTGCACAGCGGGCTCAGCGCCGGCGAGCGCATCGCGCAGTGGAACCAGCTGCGGGGCGGCGCGGTGCCGATCGCCGTGGGCGCGCGCTCGGCGCTGTTCGCACCGCTGCGCAACGTCGGCGTGATCGTGATCGATGAGGAACATGACGGCGCCTACAAGAGCGAGGAGGGCTTCCGCTTCCATGCGCGCAGCCTGGCCGCGCGGCGCGCGCGCGCGGAGGGCTGCCCGCTCGTGTTGGGCAGCGCGACGCCCGCGCTCGAGACGCGCCACGCCGCCGACCGCGGCGCGCTCGTGCGCCTGCGCATGCAGGAGCGCGCGGGCGGGCGGCCGCTGCCCGCGGTCATGCTCGTCGACCTCGTGAGAGATCGCGCGAACTTGCCACGCGGCGCGCGCCGCACGCTCTCGCCGACGCTTTCGCGCGCGCTGCGCGAGACGCTCGCCGACGGCGCCCAGGCGATCCTGTTCCTCAACCGCCGCGGCTTCTCCTCGCAGATCGCGTGCGTCGACTGTCAGGACGTCTCGCGCTGCAAGCACTGCGACATCTCGCTCACCTATCACGCCGCAGCGAACTTGCTGCGCTGTCACTACTGCGATTATCAGGTGCGCCCGCCGACGAAGTGCGTGGCCTGCGGCTCGACGCAGCTCTCGCTGCTCGGCACCGGCACCGAGCGCATCGAGGAAGAAGTCCGCGCCGCGTTCCCCGAAGCCCGCATCGCGCGGCTCGATCGCGACACAGCCAGCCGCCGCGGCACCGTCGAGCGCGTGCTCGCGGAGCTGCGCAGCGGTGCGAAGAACGTGCTGATCGGCACGCAGATGGTCGCGAAGGGGCACGACTTCCCCGGCGTTCGCTTGGTCGGCGTGCTGAACGCGGACCTCGGCTTGCACATGCCGGACTTTCGGGCCGCCGAGCGCACCTTCCAGCTGCTCACGCAGGTGGCGGGCCGCGCGGGCCGCGGCGCCGAGCCCGGCCGCGTCGTGATCCAGACGTTCGCGCCCGATCACTATGCGATCCGTCCCGTCGCGATGCACGACTACGAGCGCTTCTACGCCGAGGAGATCGGGCACCGGGAATCCCTCGGCTATCCGCCGTTCGGGCGCCTCGTGCTGGTGCGCGTCTCTGCGACCGTGGAGCTCGCGGCGCGCGAGGCCGCCGTCGTCCTCGCGGACGCGGGCCGCGAGGCGAGCGCCGCGCACGGCGCGGGCGTCGAGGTGTTAGGCCCTGCCGAGGCGCCGATCGCGCGGCTGCGCGGACGCTACCGCCAGCAGATCCTCCTCAAGCACCGCGAAGCCGGCGCGGTCTGGCGCGTCGCGGAGCGCGTCTCCGCCGCGGCGGAGAAGCTGCCAAGCGCCGTGCGCGCGACGCTCGACGTGAACCCGATGGACATGCTGTGAGCGGGTGCGCTCCTCGGGCCTCGACGCACCCTACGCGCCTGATCGCGTTGCACGGGGTGGTGAGGCCGCTGCTAGGTTTCCGCGCCCTATGCCGCTCCGCCCCGTCCTCCAATTCCCCGACCCGCGCCTGAAGCGCAAATCCGAGCCGGTCAGCCAGGTGACGGACGCGATCCGGCAGCTCGCGGCCGACATGCTCGAGGTGATGTACGACGAGCCCGGCATCGGGCTCGCGGCGCCGCAGGTGGGCGAGGCGATTCGGCTGATCGTGATGGACACGGACTGGACAGGCGAGGACGGCGAGCGCAAGCCGGGCGTGATGCTCAACCCCGAGATCCTCGCGCGCGAGGGCGAAGTCACCTGGAACGAGGGCTGCCTCTCGGTGCCCGATTTCAACGCCGACGTCGAGCGCGCGGCGAGCGTGCGCGTGCGTTATCAGGATCTCGACGGCACCACGCACGAGGAGGAGGCGAGCGAGCTGCGCGCGGTGTGCTTCCAGCATGAGCTCGATCATCTCGACGGCGTGCTCTTCATCGATCGCATCAGCCGCCTGAAGCGCAACCTCTACGTGCAGAAGCGCAAGCGCGCGCTCCAGCGCGAGCTCGAAGAGGCGAACGCGCCGAAGCGCTTGGCGTAGCGAGCGCCATGGGCGACCCGTTGCGCATCGCCTTCTTCGGCACGCCCGAGTTCGCGGCGCCCAGCTTCGCGCGGCTGCTCGCGGGGCCGCATCGCGTGGTCGTCGCCGTCACGCAGCCAGATCGCCCACGCGGGCGCGGACGCAAGCTCGCAGCCGGCGCCGTCGCCAAGCGCGCGCGCGCCGGCGGCGTGCCGCTGCTTCAGCCTGAGCGCGTAGGCGCACCGGAAGTGGTCGCGGAGATCGCGCGATTCGCGCCAGATCTCGGCGTGGTGGTCGCGTTCGGGCAGTTCCTTCCGAAGAAAATCCGCGAACTGCCGCGACTCGGATACCTAATCAATGGCCATGCGAGCCTGTTGCCGCGACACCGCGGCGCGGCGCCGATTCAGCACGCGATCCTCGCGGGCGATGCGGAAACGGGCGTCTCGGTGATGCGCGTCGAACGCGAGATGGACGCGGGCGCGGTGATGCTCGTGAAGCGCACAAAGGTCGCTGCGAACGAAGACGCGGGCGCGCTGTTCGAGCAGCTGGCTGCGCTCACGGCGGACGCGCTCGCGGAGGCGCTGGACGCAATCGCGTCGGGCGGCGCAGCTTGGGCGGAGCAGGATGTCGCGCGCGCGACCTTCGCGCCGAAGATCACGGCCGCCGATGCGGAGCTCGATTTCGCGCACGACGCGGAGGCACTCGCACGGCGCGTGCGCGCAATGTCGCCGCGTCCGGGTGCACGCGCGCAGCTCGGCAGCGAAGTGCTGCGTGTGCTCGCGGCGCACGCGGAACCCGGCACCGTGAGCACGCCGCCCGGCACCGTGCAGCGCGTCGGCAACGTGCTGCGCGTCGCGACCCGCGACGGCTGGCTCGCGCTCGACCGCTTGCAGCGTGCGGGCGGCAAGCCGCTCGCGACTGCGGACTTATTGCGCGGCTACGCGATCGCCGACGGTGCGCGCTTCGCGACGCCGCCTCCGCTTGGCCCTTTGGGGTCTGACCCCAAAGGGCCAAGCGAGGACGAAAGCTGATGTCCGCGCGCGCACCGCTCAGGCGCCGCGGCGGGCTGCCCGCGCCCGGACGCGGAGGCTCGCCGACCGTCGCGCGCCTGGTCGCGGCGCGCGTGCTCGATCGCGTCGAGTCTGCGCGCGCGTACGCCGATCTCGCGCTCCACGCGGTGCTGCACGACGACCGCCTCAGCGTGCGCGACCGCGCCTTCGCGACGGAGCTCGTGTACGGCACTCTGCGTTGGCGCGGCCGGCTCGATTACGCGCTCGCCGCGTGCTGCGACCGCCCGCTCCCGCAGCTCGAACCCGCCGTGCTCACGCTGCTGCGCCTCGGCGCCTATCAGCTGCTCTTCCTCAACGTGCCGCCGCGCGCGGCCGTGGACGAATCGGTCCGCTGCGCGCAAGCGATGGGCTGGGCGCGCGCGTCGGGGCTCGTCAACGCAGTGTTGCGGCAGCTTGCGCGAAAGAAGGAAACCCTTTCCTTTCCAGAACTTGCGACTGAACCGCTCGCGCATCTGGTGCACGCACTCTCGCTGCCCGAGTGGATCGCGCAGCGCTGGCTCGATGCGCTCGGACCGAGCGAGGCCGCCGCCCTCGCCCAGGCCGCGAACGAGACCCCGCCACTCACCGCTCGCGCCAACCCGTTGCGGACGACGCCCGATGCGCTGCTTGCGGAGCTCGCGCCGCGCTGGCGCGATGTGAAGCGCGCTGCTTACGCACCGCTCGCGCTCTCGCTCGGGCACGGCGTCGATCCCGGCAGCGATCCCGCATTTCGCGAAGGCCGCTTCACGATTCAAGACGAGGCGTCGCAGCTGATCGTCGAGCTGCTCGATCCGCAGCCCGGCGAACGCGTGCTCGACTCGTGCGCCGCGCCGGGAACGAAGACGACCGCGATCGCCGAGCGCGTCGGAGCGAACGGGCTCGTCGTGGCCTGCGATCGCAGCCAGCCGCGCCTCGACCTCGTCGGCCGCGCCGTGCGCCGGCTCGGCCTCGCAAACGTGCATCTCGCCTGCGCGGACGGCACGCAATCCCTCGCGCAGCTGCCCGGCACGCCGTTCGCGCGCGTGCTCGTCGATGCGCCGTGCTCCGGGCTCGGCACGCTGCGCCGCAACCCGGACGCGCGCTGGCGGCTGCGCCCCGAAGATTCGCCCTCGCTCGCCGAGGTTCAGCGCGCGCTGCTCGAGAGCGCGGCGCGCGAGGTGATGCCCGGCGGCGTACTCGTTTACAGTACGTGCACGCTGCTCGCCGAGGAGAACGAGGCGGTCGTCGCCGCATTTCTCGCGCAGCATCGCGAGTTCAGATTGTCCCCGCGCAGCGCGCTTCCCGAAGCGCTGCGCCCCTTCGTGGAGGCAGACGGCTTCATGCGTACCTGGCCGCAGCGACACGGCATGGATGGCTTCTTCGCAGCGCGCATGACGCGTGCCGCGCGATGACGAAGCCGATCCGCATCGCGCCGTCCATCTTGTCGGCGGATTTCGCAACGCTCGGTGCCGACGTGCAAAAAGTCGATCGCGCGGGCGCCGACTGGATCCACATCGACGTAATGGACGGGCACTTCGTGCCGAACCTCACCTTCGGACCCGAAGTCATCAGGGCGATCCGCAAAGCGACTGCCCTGCCCTTCGACGTGCACCTGATGATCGAGCGGCCCGAGCTCTCGATCGCGCAGTACGCCGAAGCGGGTGCAGATCGCATCGGCGTACACGTCGAGACGTGCCCGCACTTGCATCGCACGATTCAGCAGATCCACGCCCTCGGGAAAAAAGCCTGCGTCGTGCTGAATCCCGCGACGCCCGCGAGCGCCATCGAGCCCGTGCTCGGCGATCTCGATCAAGTGCTCGTAATGAGTGTGAACCCCGGCTTCGGCGGGCAGAAGTTCATTCGCAGCGTGCTGCCGAAAGTTCGTCAGCTACGGCAGTGGATCGACGAGCGCGGCCTCGATGTCGAGCTCGAGATCGACGGGGGCGTGAATCGCGAAACGATCGCCGAGGCGGCGCGCGCGGGCGTGAACGTGTTCGTCGCGGGCAACGCCGTCTTTCGCGAAGCGGATTTCGCGGTCGCGATTCGCGACCTACGAAAACTCGCGGAGAGCTGAGCGCACTCCCCTGTGGGCAAGTTCGCTTGCCTCGCTCTCCCTCATTCGGGTGACGCGCCCTCTCGGTTCGTGCGATAAACGGCACGGTATCCGAGGGAGCACGCGTGGATCGAGCCGCGATCGCGCTCGCGACATTGGCAGCCTTCCCCGAGGGCCGAGTGCTGGTGTTCGACGAGGAAGCTCGCTGCGTGGCCGTGTTCGGCGTCCCCGTCCCCGGTTCGGAGCCGCCCGGCCGGGATGCCGAGCGCATCATCGGTCGCGACGCCAACGCCGTGATCGGACGCCACGCGAACGCATTCCGCGAGGTCTTGAAGAGCGTCCGCGAAGCGAAGGCGCCGAAGACGCTGCGCATCCCGATGACGATTTCAGAGGGCGAGTTCGTGTTCGCGATGACGTTCTGGCCGCTGGCTGGCGCTTCGCTGGTGGCATGCCAGCTGAAGGAAGTCGGCGAGCCGTCGGCGACGCTCGCAGCGGAGCTGCGCCAGAGCGAGGCGCGCTTCGCCGCGCTCGTCGCGCAGTCGGCGCCTTTCATGCTCGAGCTCGATGCGGCCGGCACGATCGTTTACCTCGGGCCCCGCGCGGGCGAGATCGAGACGGTTCCACACAACCTAATCGGCGTGCCGCTCCGCTCGGTCATCAATTCGAACAACGTGCACCCGGACGATCTCGAGCGCACGCGCGCCCACCTCTCGCGTTTCTTGGACCGCCGGGAATCGATCGCTTACCGCACCCGCGTGCGCCTGCTGACGGGCGCATGGCGCGATCTCGAGTGCAGCGCGGCTTGGTACGTGAGCGAGGCGGGCGAGCCACGCGGCCTGCTGCTCTCACGGGAAGTGCCTGACGATCGCCGCGCGATGCCGGGCGGTCCGGTTCGCGCGCTTGCGTTGCAGAGCCTCGCCGGCAGCCTCGTCGACGCGGTGGTGGAGATGACGCGCGAGGGCGTGATCGTGGGCGCGACGCCGCTGCCCGATTCCTGGGACGGCGCCGGCGAGTCGCTCGTGGGCCGGAGCCTGTTCGAGTTCATCCATCCCGAAGACGTCGAGCGCGCGCACGCCGCGATCCTGCGCACCGTACGGGCGCTCGCGCTGACGCCCGGCGTATTCCGCTGGCGTGGGGCCGATGGCGGCTGGCGCCGCGTCGAGGTTCGCTCGGTCAGCTACGCGCAAGACGACGGTGAGACGCGGATCGTTTCGGTCGGGCGCGACGTGACGGACGAGCTGCAATTCGTGCCGTCACTCGACGAGGCCGCGCGCCTCGACGAAGAGCCGAGCTCCCTGAATCAGAGCAACCTCGCCGTGCTCGCGGGCGGTGTCGCGCACGACTTCAACAACTTGTTGACGGTCTCGATCGGCGTCACGGACCTAATCGCCCTTCACCTGCCCGCCGACTCCCCGGCGCACCCGTACTTGAACGAGGTGGTGACCGCGAGCCGGCATGCGGCTGACCTCGCACGCCAGCTGCTCGCAGTCACCGGCCGGCCGGCCGGCCCGTTCTCGTCGATCGACGTGAACGCCGTGATCGGCAGCGTGCAGGCGCTGCTGAGCACAGGCGTTCCGAAGAGCGTGCGCGTCGAGTTCGCGCCCTGCGAAGGCGCGCTCTGGGTCAACGGCGACGCCACCCAAGTTCGGCAGCTGTTATTGAACCTGGTGACGAACGCGGGCGAGGCGATCGGCGCGCAGCCCGGCAAGATCACCATCGCAACGGGGCGCTTTCGCGCCCTCGATCCGCCGGGCGAGCACGACGCGACGGACTGGGCGGTGATGGAGGTGCGCGACGACGGCCCGGGCATCGACGACGAAACGCGCCGCCGCATCTTCGAACCGACCTTCACCACCAAGGCGACCGGCCACGGACTCGGCCTCGCGGTCGTGCACAGCGTCGTGCGACGTCACGGTGGGCGCATCTCGGTGACGTCCACGCCGAGTGCCGGCACCGTGTTCCGAATCGAGCTGCCGCTCGTGACCGAGCAGGTCGCCGCAGCGGCGCGCGAATTCGACGCGCGCCTCGCATCCGTGCACGAATCCGAGGGCGGCACCATCATGATCGTCGACGACGACGCGGCCGTGCGGCGCGTCGGCGCGGCCATGCTCGGGCTCGCCAACTTCGTCGTGCTCGAAGCGCCGGATGCCGATTCGGCGCGCCGACTGCTCGCCGCGGAGCCGAACCTCGCGTGCGCCGTGGTCGATCTCGTGATGCCCGACGCCGACGGCCTCGCACTGATCGACGAGCTGCGGGCGCTGCGGCCGGGCCTCAAGATCGTGATCTGCTCGGGCGCCGTAAACCGCATCCCGACCGGCCGCGACGACCTGGTCGTGCTCGAAAAGCCGTTCCGCTACGCGCAGCTGATCGAAGCGGTCTGGCGCTGCATCGAGCGCTGAGGCACGCCCCGGCGGATTTCGTTCACACCCCGGGTGCCTTCGCCGCGCTCAACGTCAGCGCAGGGGTCCAGTGGCCGCGTCGCCGCCGACCAGACCCTCGAGCGTCGCGTGCATGCGCTGCGCGTAGGCGCGCGTCACGGTGAAGGCGAGCTTCTGCGCGACCCAGGGGCGCGCTTGCATCAAGTAGGTGTACGCGCGCTCGTCGATCTCGACCAGGCGCGACGGCGTGCGCGCGATCGCCGATTCGTAGTGCTCGACGGCCGCGAGCATGGGCAGGCCGCCGAAGAACTCGCCGGGTCGCACGGCCGCGAAGTCGCGCTCGATCGTGCCGCGCAGTCGCGTGCGCAACACGACATTGCCCTCCCGCAGCATGAAGATCGAGCTCGGCGCGTCTTTGTGTTCGCCGCCCTGCTGGTAGACGAACTCGCCCGCGCCGACGACGAGCAGGCGGCTCGACTGCGCGAGGCTCATCGCGCCATCGATGCCGATGTCGCGCACCTCGGAATGGCGAAAGAGGAAGCGCGCGAGCTCTTTGCTGACGTCGAGCACGTGATCCCAGAGCATGTCTTGGACGGCGGTCGTGAGGTCGCGGAACGAGATGCCGGTGAGGATCACGCCGGTCGCGCGGTTCCAAAGCTGCCAGCGCCCCTCTGCGGGGAGCCGCAGCGGCCCGCTGCTCAGGTGAAGCACGATCTGGCGCACCGAGCCGTGCGCAAACGGCGAGCGCGTCGCGACGCAGACGCCGCCGACGCTGAGGTCGCGCGTCACGGCCCGCAGCCCGCCTGAGAACTGATCGCTGATGACGTCGACCGCGATCTCCGCGCCGACGCGCGGATCGCTCCGACTCTCCATCGAGACCGGACGCGAGGCCGCCGTAGTTCGAGTGCTCAAGCCGCGTCCTCCGGCCTGTGCTTTCGGACGGAGGACTCCGAACTTGAGCATCGCACCGACGGAGAATGCATCGCGCGAAGCATTAGGGGCGACGCGCGCACGCGCCTGCTTCGCAGGCCCCGCGCAGCCGCTGCGCAGCGCGAGGCGCCCGCCCGCCGCAGCGAGTGAGCGCCCCGAAAGCATCCCGCTACGGGCTGACGAAGCCTTCGCGAATTGCGAAGCGCACGAGCCCGGCGACTTTGTGCACGCCCAGCTTGTTCATCAAGCTGGTGCGGTGCGTCTCCGCGGTGCGCGTCGAGACGCCGAGCGTCGCCGCGACCTCCTTGCTGGAGAGGCCTTCGGCGATGAGCTGCAGCACCTCGCGCTCACGTCCCGTGAGACGCGCGCGACCGAGCGCTCGCTCTTCGGGCGGGCTCGCAAAGGCCGACACCAGATGCTGCGCGATCTCCGGCGAGAGAAAGCACTTCCCCTGCCGGACAGCGCGGAGTGCGGAGAGCAGATCCGTGCCGCTCGCCGACTTCAGCACGTAGCCACTGGCGCCTTCGAGCAGCGCCGCCTCGACGAAATCCGAGCGGTCGTGCTGCGACAGGATCACGACCTTGCAGTACGACATCTCCTCGCGGATACGCTTGGTGACGTCGATGCCCGAGAGCTGCGGCAGCCAGATGTCGACGATCGCGATGTCTGGCTGCCGCAGCTCTCGGGCATCGACGTCACCAAGCGTATCCGCGAGGAGATGTCGTACTGCAAGGTCGTGATCCTGTCGCAGCACGACCG
>JANNKN010000215.1:0-2342 GCA_031396315.1 Deltaproteobacteria bacterium | reverse complement strand
CTGGCGGGCCTGCTCGAAGCCGCGGGCAAGAAGCAGGATGCGCTGCGGCACTACCGCGCGTACCAGAAGCTGACGCGCTGAACGGCGCGGCATGCGCCGTGCGGAACTCACGTTCCTCTCGAACGGAAGTGAAGTTCCGTCGCCCCGCGATTGGAGACCGGCCCCGCCCGCGCTCGCGCGGCCAAATCTCGTGTGATTCCGAGGCTGTCGCGCCTTCGACAGCGATCTCAGCGCCGGTCCGCGACCTGGGTCCGACGCTTGCACCGCGCAAGCACCGCGCCTTGTCGCCGAGAGAGGACGCCGTTGCTCCGATCCCTTGCGATCGCTTGCCTGTCGCTGCTTGCGGTCGCTCCCGCGTCCGCCGGCCCCCTGCTCAGCGCCACCTACAGCACGATCATCGCCAGCACGCCGATCGTCATCACCTCGACGACCGCGACGGGAACGCTCGTGGGCAGCCGCTTCTCACTCGACGCGGGGAGCTGGTTCGCGACTTCATTCTGCGTCGGTCAGGGAGCGGGCTGCGTGCCTCGCTCCCGCCCGTTCACGCCGCCGGTCACGCGGCTCGAGCTGGCGTTCGGCGGCAACGGCGCCGTCGTGGGATCGCTCGGTCAGGTGTCGGTCCGGCCGACCGGCGCGCCGCCGAACGGAATCCTCGGCAAGGCGCGCGTGCTCGCGAAGATCGGCAAGTCGCCGTCGTTCACCGTGCTGATCGTCCCGATCAACAGTGGCTCGGGCCTCACGTCCGCCACCCCGACCAGCCCGACGCCGTCGAACAATCTCTCCGTCACGATCGAGAACGATGTCTGGCACAGCGGGCCGGTCACACAGACCGGCCTCACATTCGGCGGCTTCCAGAATCCGGACGTGATGGCGACCGGGAGCGTGCGCGTGACCCCCGGCGGAAACACCGCCGTTACGCTGGTGAACCTGAGCCGCATCCGGCTGCGCGGGCTCACGCGCGAGACGTTCACGAGCCCGACGTTCTTGCGGCTCGTGTACGCGCCCGAACCGCAGCTGACGGCGCTCCTCTTGGCAGGTGCGCTCGGGCTCGCTCGGGTGGGCCGCCGCCGCGCTCTTCGCCGCTAGTTCACGCGCGCCTCGCTCTCCCACTCCGCCCGCGCGAGCGCGCGCAGCCATGGATCCCAGCGGCTCTCCACCGCGTCCATTTCGGGAGCAATCGGCGTCGCCGCCTCGGGCTCGCGCTCGGCGAACATCCGCTCCAGCTCGTCCCGCTTCTTGCCCATCGCACCCCCCGCCTCTCCCGACCCCGTTGACGCCCCCCGCGCGGACGCCACCTAGCCGGGGAAGTCTTGCCAGCCTGGGCGCGAGGCCGCCCGTGTCAACCGCTGCGCGGAGGGTGCGCCACTCGCCCTCGTAATTGAGTGGCTTCGCGAGAGGCCGGCGAGTGCCCGCGTCGCGCTCGTTTCGGGATCGCGCCACCGTCGCAGATGCAGCGGCAACCCCACGCGATGCCGGTAGAATGCGCGCCACCGAGGGACCCGATGTTGCAACTGCGCGGGGCGCGCGCGGCGACCGATGCGCGCATCGCATCACTGCTCGACGTGTTCCGCCAACGCGGCGTACAGCCGGCTGCGCTCTCGGCTCGCAGCGTGCACTTCATCGATACGAGCGCGGAGTTGAGTGCGCGTGAGCGGCAGGTGCTCGACGCCCTGCTCGCCTACGGGCCCCACGAGAGCGCGAGCCCGGATCTGGCGGGCGCGACGCTGATCGTCGTGCCGCGGCTCGGCACGATCTCGCCGTGGTCGTCGAAGGCCACGGACATCGCGCACACGAGTGGGCTCGCGACGGTGCGCCGGATCGAGCGCGGCGTCGCTTGGACGCTCGCGGGCGTCTCCGAAGCCGAGGCGCTGCGCTGCGCCGATGCGCTGCACGATCGCATGACCGAGAGCGTGCTCGCGCGCGCTGAAGACGCGGCGCAGCTGTTCGTGCGCTCCGAGCCCGCACGGCTCCTGCGCATCGACCTGCTCGGCGGCGGGCGGGCGGCGCTCGAAGCCGCCGACAAGCAGCTCGGCCTCGCGCTCGCACCCGACGAGATCGAGTATTTGCTCGCCGCTTTCCGCGAGCTCGGCCGCAATCCGAGCGATGTCGAGCTGATGATGTTCGCCCAGGCGAACTCCGAGCACTGCCGGCACAAGATCTTCAACGCCGATTGGTGGCTCGACGGCGAGAAGCAGCAGCGCTCGCTCTTCCAGATGATCCGCAACACCCACGAGCGCTCGCCCGACGGCGTGCTCTCGGCGTATCGCGACAACGCAGCCGTAATCACTGGCAGCGAGGCGACGCGTTTCGTCGCCGACTCGGCGACCCACGTGTGGGCGCCC
>JANNKN010000175.1:0-3757 GCA_031396315.1 Deltaproteobacteria bacterium | reverse complement strand
GCTCGACGTCGGCTGCGGACCGGGCACGATCACCGTCGATCTCGCGCGCCGCGTCGCCCCGGGGCGCGTCGTCGGCATCGATCGCTCCGAGGAAGTGGTCGGAGTCGCGCAGGCGCATGCGGCGAAGGAGGGCATCGATGTCACGCTCCAGGCTGGCGATGTGTACGCGCTCGACTTTCCCGACGCGTCGTTCGACCTGGTTCACGCGCATCAGGTCCTTCAGCACCTCACCGATCCGGTGGCTGCGCTGCGCGAGATGCGGCGCGTGACGCGCCCCGGTGGCAGCGTCGCGGTGCGCGACAGCGATTATTCGTGCTTCGCGTGGGCGCCGCTCGATCCCCTGCTCACGCGCTGGCAAGAGCTGTATCGCGCCGTCGCGCGGCGCAATCGCGCGGAGCCCGACGCGGGGCGATTCCTCAAGACGTGGGCGCGCACTGCGGGCTTCGCGAGCGTCCACCCAAGCAGCTCCACCTGGACCTACGCCGACGCCCCGACTTGCGCGTGGTGGGGAAATCTCTGGGCCGACCGCGCGACGCTATCCGCGTTCGCCGAACAGGCCGTCGCCTACGGCCTCTCGACGCGCGACGAGCTGGCGACGATCGCGAGCGCTTGGCTGCGCTGGGGCAGCCATCCCGACGCGATCTTGATCCTCCTCCACGGCGAGGTGCTCGCGCAGCCGTGAGGCCGCGCCGCGCGCACCTCAGCGCAGCATGGCGCTCGAGTAGTCGAGAATCCGGCGCGCGACGATCAGCAGGTTGATCTGCTGCGTGCCCTCGTAGATGTCGTTGATCTTGGCGTCGCGCATCCACTTCTCGACCAGCAACTTCTTCGAGTAGCCGAGCGGGCCGAGCAGCTCGACCGATTTCTGCGTGATCTTGGTGACCGCGGAGCCGGCCTTCGCCTTCGCCATCGACGCCTCCAAGCTGTTAGGCAGGCGGCGATTCATCATCGCAGCCGCGCGCCAGGTGAGTAGGCGCGCCGCCTGGAGCTCGGCCTCCATCTCGGCGAGGTCGCGCTCGATCGCCGTCAACTGCACGGGCGGCGCGTCATAGCGCGGCGCGATGCCGCTCTTCGCGAGCTCTTCCTTCACGAAGTCGAGCGCAGCGCGGCCGACGCCGACCGCCATCGCGGCGACCAGCGGGCGGCTCGCGTCGAAGGTCGCCATCGCGCCCTTGAAGCCCTTGTCGCCGGTCTGCTTCGCGTCGGCGTCGTCGCGCTTCACCTTCTCCGCGCCCAATAAGTTCGCGCGTGGCACGCGGCAGCCCTCGAAGCGCAGCGTCGCGGTATCGCTCGCGCGGATGCCCAGTTTGCGCTCGAGCCCGACGATCGACATGCCCGGCGTTCCCGCCGGCACGACGAAGGCCTTGATGCCGCCGCGGCCGGCGCTCTTGTCGACGGTCGCCCACACCACGACGAAGCCCGCTGGCGAGGTCGCCGCGCCTTCGCCGCCCGTGCAGAAGATCTTCGTGCCGTTCAGCACGTAATGATCGCCGTCGAGCGTGGCCGTCGTCTCGATCGCGGCGCTATCGGAGCCGGCGCCGGGCTCGGTGATCGCCATCGCGCCCCAAGCGGGCTGCGCGCTCGGATCTGCGAACACGGCGAGGTAGCGCTGCTTCTGCTCGGGCGTGCCGGTCGCGCCGACGGCCGAGCCGCCGAGGCCCGCGAACGGAGTTCTCAGGTAGAGGCCGGCGTCGCCCCAGCACAGCTCTTCGGCCTGGATGCAGATCTGCACGAAGCCGTCGCTCGCGCCTTCGCCGCCCGGCTGCGTGAAGCGCCCGGTCTTCCAGTACCACTCGACCCATTCAGTGGGCAGGTTGTGCTCGTGGTCGTCGTACTTGCGCGCGATCGGCCGCATGTGATCCGCGGCCATGCGATGGAAATGATCCTTCGCGTGCTGCGAGCGATCGGAGAGCGAGAACGTGATGGCCATTATTGGGGGCTCCGGCACTAAGGGTTGCCCGCGGCGGGATCGTGCGACTCATCGAGGTAACGCCAAGGCTGTCCCTTTGTATGGACTCGAAAGACCAAGATTTTGGCGCCTTGATCTCCGGCAGTGGCTTGGTGTCGTTGCTTGAAGTCCACATGCCCGACGGTGCCGGCTTTGCCAAGGATCGGGGGCGCCCCACGGCGCTCGATCACCGGGTTGCCCGCCAAGTAGAAGTGGAACTCTTCCCCGGGGTGCCAGTGCCAATCGAGCTTCTGATTGGGAGGAATCTCGACGAGGTCGATCAGAACTTCGCGTCCGGGAGTGAATTCGTCCGACAGCGCCGTCGTGAGCAAGTTGGTGACCTGCGAGGCGGCGGGGTGGCTGAGTACCGGAATGGCGATTCCGAGCGTCAGGCCTGCCGCGAACACGAGTGAATGAGAGGGAATGCGTCGAGCTTTCACACACGCCTCCAGGGGTTGGTCAGCGGCCCGTCAGAGCAGCGCGATGCCTTCGAACGCGGAGAGCCCGCGTGCGTTTCGGAGATGGAGCTCGGGCAGGTATTCGCGGATGTAGCCGTGGCCGCCAAACACCTGCACGGCGCCGTCGGCGGCGTCGAGGGCGACGCGCTTCACCTGATTGATCGCGAGCGTCGCTTCGCGTAGCGCGTCGTCGCCTTGGTCGAGCTTCCAGGCCGCCTCCCACACGAGCAGGCGCGCGCCGTCGATCTCGATTGCCATGTTCGCGAGCAGGAACGCGATCGCCTGCTTCTGCGCGATCTTCGTGCCGAACGCCTCGCGCTCCTTCGCGTAGTCGCGCGCCACCTCGAACGCGGCGCGCGCGACGCCGATGCCGCAGGCCGCGAGCGCAACGCGCCCGCGCGCGACCAGGCGGCGCACGTCGAACGCCGCGAGCTTCGCTTCCGCGGGCACGCGCACGCCCGCCAGCGTGAGATCGACGAGCGGCAGCGCGCACACGCCCATCGTCGCATCGGGCGCAGCTGTTAGGCCCGCGTCGTCGCGCGGCACTACGAATGCGCGCGCGCTGCCGGCTTCGCTGGCGGTGACGATCACGTCGCTCCCGCCCGGCAGCCAGGGCACGAGGCACTTCGCGCCGTCGAGCACGTAATCCGTGCCGTCGCGGTGCGCGAGCGTGGCCGGGCGGAAGGCATCGCTGCCGATGCGCGGCTCGCTGACGGCGAGCGCGCCTGACACGAAGCGCTCGCCCAGAAACGCCGGAAGGTGCGCTTGTTGTTGGGCTTCGCTGCCGAAATCTGCGATCGGAAGTGCGCCGAGCGCGGGCGACAGCACCGCCAGTGCGAGCGCGAGATCGCCCCATGCGAGCTCCTCCGCGACCAGCGCCGCGGTGACGGCGCTGCGCTCGCCGCCGCCACCGAGCGCCGCGGGCAGGGCGCTTGCGACGAGGCCGAGCTCATGCGCGCGCGCGAGCACGTCCGCGGGCAGCTGGCGAGCCTCTTCGCACTTGCGCGCGATCGGGCGCAGCTCTTTCGCCGCGAACTGCCGCACCGTCTCGACGACCAGCGCCTGATCCTCGGACGGGGTGAAGTCGATCATGGCGCTACACGCGCTCGAGGATGGTCGCGATGCCCATGCCGCCGCCGATGCACATCGTCACGAGTCCGACGCTCTTGTTCTGGCGCTCGAGCTCGTCGAGCACACTGCCGATCAGCATCGCGCCCGTCGCGCCGAGCGGGTGGCCGAGCGCGATCGCGCCACCATTCACGTTCACCTTTGCGGGATCCATGCCGAGGTCGCGCATCACCTTCAGCGGGATCGCCGCGAACGCCTCGTTGATCTCGATCAGGTCGATGTC
>JANNKN010000142.1:0-12983 GCA_031396315.1 Deltaproteobacteria bacterium | reverse complement strand
CGCTTCGGCCTACCGCGGGAGCTCGGCGGCGAGGACGCAGATTTCCGCACCGCCATCGAGGTCTGGGAGGAAGTCGCGCGCGCCGACGGCTCCGCGGGCTGGACGCTGATGGCGAACGGCTCGGGCTCCGCGGCCGCCGCCGCGTATCTGAGCGACGACGCCGTCGCAAAAATCTTTGGCGGCGATGCAGGCGCGACGGTCGGCGGGCAGTTCGCGCCGCGCGGCCTCGGCCAGCGTGAAGGCGACGCCTGGCGCGTCACCGGCAGCTACAGCTTTGGCAGTGGCAGCGGCCACTCGCGCTACGTCTCCGCAGGCTTCATCCCGATGGAGAGCGGCGCCCCGCGCATGCTGCCGAACGGTCTGCCCGACATGCGCGTCGGCTTCGTCCCCCGCGAGCAGATCGAGTTCACCGACAACTGGAACACGCTCGGCCTGCGCGGCACCGGCTCCTTCGATTACGAAGTGCGCGGCAGCCTGATCCCTGATGGCTTCCACTTCGGTTTGTTCGACCGCGAACCGCGCCGTGGCGGCCCGGCTTATCAGGCCGTGTTCCGGCTGAACATGATGATGATGACCGCCGCGGGCCACGCCGGCTGGGCGCTCGGCGTGGGGCGCCGCGCAATCGACGAGGCGCGCGCGATGGCGACGACGCGCCAGCGCATGGGCGACTCGACCGCGCTCGCGGGCCGCCTCACCTTTCAGCGCGGCTACATGGACGCGGAGGCGAAGCTGCGCGCCGCGCGTCTGCTCGTGCTCGACGCGTTCGCGGCGGTGCAGAGCGCGGCCGAGCGCGGCGGCGTCGAGAGCGCCGAGCAGCGCGCGATGGTGCGCGCCGCAACCGTGCTCGCGACCGACGCCGCGCGCGAGGGCTGCGACTTCGCGCACCTACGCGCCGGCACCGTCGCGATTCGCACTGGCAGTGTGCTCGAGCGCTGCTTCCGCGACATCCACACCGGCTCCCAGCACGCCTTCATCGGCGAGAAGGTGATGGCCGATGCCGCGACCATCCTGCTCGGGACCGCGGAGAACGTGATTGGGCTTTGAGCAGGTGACGCGATGAAGCCCACCGACCGCGCCCTGATTGCCGACGCGGTGGCGTTCGCGCTCGAGGCCCATGGCACGCAGACGCGCAAAGGCACGAAGATCCCCTACGTGAGCCATGTGATTCGCGTGTGCGGGCTCGTACTGGAGTACGGCGGCGACGCGAGGCAAGCCGCAGCAGGCTTGCTGCACGACACGATCGAGGATTGCGGCGTCACGGAGGCCGAGCTGCGTGCGCGCTTCGGCGCCGACGTCGCGGGCATCGTGCGCGCGCTCAGCGATGTGCTCGAGGGCGACACCGCGGCGCGCAAGTCGCCGTGGCTGAAGCGCAAGCGCGCCTACATCGCGCACCTCGCGCACGTGCCGAAGCGCGTCCGGCTGGTCGGCGCGTGCGACAAGCTCGACAACCTGCGCGCGCTGGTCGACGACATCGCGGCGAACGGCACGCGTACGCTGCGCCGCTTCTCGGGCTCGCCCCGCCAGATTCGCTGGTACTACGAGGCCGTAATCGCTGCGCTCGGCCCGCACGTGCCGCAGCGTCTGCGTGCCGAGCTGCAGCTGCTCTCTGCCGAGCTCGCGCGCTTCGTCCCGGAGGCCTCGGCCCGCCCATGAGTACGTCTCGCAAGTTCGCCATCGCGTTTACGTTGGTTCTGGTCGGCGGCTTCTGCGCCCTGCCGCGCATCGCCGACCGCACGCTGAACACCCTCACGCGGCCGAAGGATCCGTTCGCAATCGCGCCCGGCGCGCGCGCATTGCACGGCGAGCTGCGCATCGCCGACCTGCACGCCGACCCGCTGCTCTGGCCGCGAGACTTGCTCGACCGCGGCACGGCGGGCCACGTGGACGTGCCGCGGCTGATCGAGGGCCGCGTCGTGTTGCAAGTGTTCGGCGTCGCGACGCAGTCGCCGTGGGGACTCAACTTCGAGCGCAACTCGGCAGAGACGTTCGACATGCAGACGCCGCTCACGATCGCGAGCGGCTGGGAGCCGCGCGCCTGGACCAGCCGGCTCGCGCGCGCGCTGCACCAAGCGAAGGTGTTGCGGGAAACGGCAGCCGCATCGGACGGGAAGCTCGTGTTGATCGCAACGCGCGCGGATCTAGCGAAGCACCTGGCCGCGTTCGCCGCCGATTCGCAGCGCACCGCCGGATTCCTCGGCCTCGAGGGCATGCATGGGCTCGATGGCCGGGTCGAGTCGCTGGATGCGCTTTACGCAGCCGGCTTCCGCATGGTCGGCTTCGCGCACTTCTTCGACAACCCGTTTGCGGGCTCATCAGCGGGCGAGAAGAAGCACGGCCTCACCGAGCTCGGGCACACAGCGCTCGCGCGCACGGAGGAGCTCGGGCTGATTGCGGACCTCGCGCACGCCTCGCCCGCGACGATTCGCGATGTGCTCGCGCAGGCGAAGCGCCCGGTCGTCGTCTCACACACCGGCGTGCAGGCGACGTGTCCCGGCCCGCGCAACCTCAGCGACGACGAGATCCGCGCGATCGGCGCGAACGGCGGGCTGATCGGCATCGGCGCGTTCGAGGGCGCGGTGTGCGACACCACGCCGCGCGCGGTCGCGCGCGCGATGGTGCACGTGCGCAACCTCGTCGGCATCGAGCACGTCGCACTCGGCAGCGATTTCGATGGCGCCGTCGCGACCGCGTTCGATGTCAGCGAGACGGCGGTGCTCGTCGACGCGCTCTTCGCCGAGGGCTTCACGCCCGACGAGGTGCGGCTCGCGCTCGGCGAGAACACGCTCGCGTCGTTCGCGAAGCTCCTGCCCGAATGAGCGCTGCGCCCAAGAAGTACGAGGCCACGCTCGAGAGTCTGAAGAAGCACGTCGCACCGCCTTGGTACGACGAGGCGAAGCTCGGGATCTTCGTGCACTGGACGCCAGCGTCAGTGATTGGGTTCGCGCCGCGCGAGAAAGAGATCACCGAGCTGCTGCTCGAGCGTTACGACGACATGCAGGTGGAGGTGCCGTACACCGAGTGGTACGAGAACTCGCTGCGCTTTCCGCGCTCGAGCGTGTCCCGCTACCACCGCGAGCATTACGGCGACAAGCCATTCGCTGCGTTCGCCGAGGAGTTCAAGCGCACGGTCGAAGAGCGCTGGGATCCGCAGGCGTGGGCCGACGAGTTCGCCGCGGCGGGCGCGCGCTACGTCGTGCTCGTCACGAAGCATCACGACGGCTTCTGCCTGTGGCCGACGCAGGTGCCGAATCCGAAGCGCGCGGGCTGGTTCACGCAGCGCGACGCCGTCGGCGAGCTCGCGAGCGCGGTGCGGCAACGCGGCATCCGCTTCGGCGTCTATTATTCGGGTGGCCTCGACTGGACCTTCGACGCGCGCCCGATTGCGAACATCGGCGACCTGATCGCCGCCGCGCCCGGTGGCAAGAACCCGCGCTACGCCGACGCGCACATCCGCGAGCTGACCCTGCGCGTGCGACCCGAGGTGTTGTGGAACGACATCTCTTGGGCAGGCGACAAGAGTTCGCTGCTGCGGCTGTTCGCCGACTACTACAACGAGATTCCCGAAGGCATGGTGAACGACCGCTGGACGCCGACTTTTCCGTTCGGCCGCCTGATGCGCCTCGCGCCGGTCCGGAACTACTTCAACGCGCGCGTGAAGGCGGCGCTCGCGAAGAAGGGTGCCAGCCTCGCACCGCCGCCGGCGCTGCACTGCGACACGCGCACGCCCGAGTACACGAGCTTCGACGACGTGCGCGACGAGAAGTGGGAGTGCGTGCGCGGCATGGACAAGAGCTTCGGCTTCAACCGAGCCTCCTTGCCCGAGGATTTTCTCTCGCGCGAAGCGCTGATCCGCTCGCTCGTCGACATCGCGAGCAAGAACGGAAACCTGCTGCTCAACGTCGGGCCGCGCGGCGAGGACGCGCAGATCCCCGAGCCGCAGCTCGAGCGGCTGCGCTGGCTCGGCAGCTTCACCAAGCGTTACGGCCACGCGCTCTACGGCACGAAACCGTGGAAGCGCGCCGAAGGCGAAACCGCCGAGGGCACCCCGCTGCGCTTCACCGCCCGCGGTGAAACGGTCTACGCCTGGCTGATGGGGAGCCCCGAGACTCCAGCGAGCATCGAGTTGTTGGGGATGCGCGCCGACTCGGCGCAGTTGGTCGGCGGCGCGCGGCTCGCCATCGAGCGCAGCGAGCGCGGCATGAAGCTCGCGATCGCGTCTTTGCCCGACGAGCCGGTGCACGCGATCGCACTCGTGAACGTGCGCGAGGCGCGCGCGAGCTAGGCGTCTTTGCGCGAATCCAGCGTGCTCCTCAGCTCCGCGTGGCGCGCGCGAGAGAGGTCGAAGCCGAACATCACGACGAGCGGCAAGAGCAGCGAGAGCGCGACCAGCGGGCCGGCGATCAACCCGAGCCGGAAGATCACGTCGGGAGAAACTTGGCCCGGCAGCATGCCTTGCGCGATGCCTACCCAGCCGAGCAGAAAGCCGCCCGCCATTTGACCGAGGCCCGTCGGCACCTTCAGCCCGAACGCCTGCGCCGCGAAGAACACGCCGTCCTTGCGCTCACCGGTCGCGACTTCGTGCTCGTCGGCGATGTCGGCGATCATCGATGCCCACACGGTCTGATTGAGCACGAGCGCCGTCACGACCATGAACTGATGAAACAGCGCCAGCGCCATCAGCGCCGGAGAGTCGTTGCCCGGAAGCAATCCTGCGAGGCGACCGCCGTACCACCAGAGCGAATTGACCACGAACATGATCAGCGACGCGAAGAACAGCGGCTTCTTCTCGAAGCGCGCGCTGAGCGGCCGCACGATCGCGAACGCGAAGATCGTCGGGATGAGCGAGCTCAGTGTGATCAGCGAGCTCTCGCTGACGGAGAACTGCCAGAAGTAGGCGAGCGTGTAGGTGCCGAGGATCGTGGACACGCCGGTCGTCATGCCGACCAACACGAGCGCAAAAAAGATCCGGCGGAAGTTCCGATTCTCGAGCGCCGCGAGCACGTCGCGGAGGGGATCGAGCAGCGAGATCTTGCGCACCTCGCGCGGCATCGGGAGGTGCGGAATCACGCTGCGCGTGCCGAGCGCGGAGATGCCGCAGCTCACGACGATCAGCGCGGCCGAGAGCCAGGCGTAGGTCCGGTAGTTGGCCGCGACGAGCCGTCCGTCGTTGCCATCGACCGCGTGGAACACGAAGACGTAAGCGCCAGCGGGGAGCAAGATGCCGCCGACCCACGCGAGCATGGTGCGGATGCCTGCGATGTTCGAGCGCTCTTCGTAATCAGTCGAGAGCTCCGCGCCGAGCGCCGCGTGCGGAATCGCGAACACCGAAAGCAGCACGCGCAACATCACCGAGAAGCCCGCCGCCCAAGCGAACAATCCCCAATGGCCGAGGCCAGCCGGTGGCGAGAAGAACAGCGCGAAGCCGATCGCGTACGGGATGATCGCGCCGAACATGAACGGGTGGCGACGGCCGAGGCGCGAGCGGTGGTTGTCGGACCACGTGCCGATCGCGGGGTCGAGCACGGCATCGACGATCTGCCCGATCGCAGCGGCCCAGCCGAACATGAAGGCCGGCAAGCCGGCAACCTGCGTGAAGAAGAACGAGACGAAGTGAACGACCGCGGCGTCTTTGACGGACGTAGCGATGCCGCCGGCCCCGTATGCGAGGCGCGTCGAGGTGCCGAGCTTGTGCGCGCTCAACCTAAGCGCCTCTGCGCGCTTCGAGGCGCGCATGGATCTCGGCCATGCGCGCGCGAGAGAGGTCGTAGTCGCGGAACGCGAACAAGGAGAGTCCCATCAGCACGAGCACCGACAGCGTCATCGCGAGCCCTAGCTGCTCGCGCATCTCGGGCGTGACGTCGGCGATGTTGCGCAGGCCCGTGAGGCCCACGATGTCGGTGATCATGCCCGCGATCATGGCGCCGCCACCGAGGGTGACTTTCGTCGCGAGCGACGCGGCGCCGAAGTAGACGCCTTCGCGCCGGCGCCCCGTCTCGCTCTCATCTTGATCGGCGCAGTCGGCCATCATCGACTGCCCCATCGCGAAGGTTGCGGCGACCGCAAACGGACCGAGCACGCCGGTGCCAATCAAGTAAAGCGGCACGTACCACGCGTGCGAGCGATCCGGCCAGATGCCGTAGGTCGCGGCGAGCCACACGGCGGTGTGGATCACCACGTACCAGACGAGGCCTTCGCTGAAGAGCGCACCCTTGTCGCGCGCCCTCGCGCGCCGAGTCCAGTACGCGAGGCCGGCGACGATCGCGAAGGCCACCACAATGCGCCAAGCGCCGAGCACGGCGGTGTCGATGTCCCAGAAGAAGCTGCCGGCGTGCAGGCCGAGGTTGATCGTCACGCCAGAGGCGACGGAGGCGATCGCGAGACCGAAGAAGACCGCGCGGAACGCGCGCTGCCGCAGCAGGGCCCCGAGATCGCGCCACGTAGTGACGAACGCATTCTCCCGACCGGCGCTCGCGTCGGGCGCAGCGAGGCTGGCGATGCGGTCGCGCGTCTTCCAGGCGCTCACGATTACCAGCGCGAACACGGCGACTGCGCAGATCGCGGCGTAGACCGGATAGGCGGGCGCGTGGAACTGGCCCTTGCCGTGCTCGGCGGTGTCGCGGAATAGCCAGAGAAAACCGAGCACCGCGGGCGCAAACAGCGCGAGCTGGCCGAACGAGTGCCGCATCGAAACGAGCACGGTGCGCTCGTGCCAGTCGCGCGTCAGCTCGGCGCCGAGTGCGAGATAGGGGACGTGAAACATCGTGAGCGCGAAGCGGTTCAGCAGCGTCCAGCCGAGCATCCACGCGAACAGCGCGCCTTGGGCGAGGCCCGCGGGCGGCGCGAACACGAAATAGAGGCTCAGCGCGAGCGGCAGAGCGGACGCGAAGATCCACGGGTGCCGTCGCCCGAGGCGCGAGCGCGTGCGATCGCTCAGCACACCCATCAGCGGATCGGCGACGGCGTCGACGAGCATCGAGATCAGGATCGCGAGGCCAGCGAGGGAGCCCGCCAGGCCTTGCACGTTCGTGTAGTAGAACAGCAGGAAGTAGGCGAACGACTCGTTCTTGATGCCTTCGCCGAGCTGCCCGAGCGTGTACCAGAGCTTCGTCGCGAGCGGCAGCGGTGCCGCTGCAGCGGGCTGAGCGTTCATCGTGGTCGCGCTCACCGCCTAGACCGCGAACCGATACGCGCTGCCGTCGCGCACGATCTTGCCCGCGGTCGGCGTCGCGAAGTGCGTGCCGATCACGAGCACGGGGCGATCCGCGTAGCGCGCGAGGAAGTCGCGGCGCGTCTGCTCCGCCAGCGCGCCGTCGCTGTCGGCGCTGCTGCGCCACTCCGGGTGAGCACACTGCGCGGGGTGATGCATCAGGTCGCCCGTAATCACCGCCTCTTCGCCCTGCGACGTGATGTGCACGCTCACGTGGCCCGGCGTGTGGCCGTGCGTCGGCTCGAGCTTCACCTCGCTCGTCACCGCGTGGTTCGGCGTGACGAGATCGACTCTGCCCGCCTCGTAGACGGGCAACACGGATTCCTGCACCACGCTGCCGTACTCGCTCTGCTCGGTCTTCGACCAGTGCTCGTATTCGGCGCGGTTCCACAGGTACCGCGCGTTCGCGAACGTCGGCACCCACTTCCCGTTCTCGAGCTTCGTGTTCCAGCCCACGTGGTCGACGTGCAGGTGCGTACACAGCACGGTGTCGATCGATTCCGCCGGGAAGCCGGCTGCCGCGATGTCGTTCAGGAACGGCCCCTGGCGCTTGTTCCAGTTCGGGATCGCGAGGTTCTTGTCGTTCCCGACACAAGTGTCGACGATGATGCGCTGGCCCTGCGATTCGATCAGCAGCGCGTGGATGCTCATCACCACCTGGCCATCCGCGGTCGCGAAGTGCGGCCGGCACCACGGCACGCCCGCGAGGTTCTCGCTCGTGAGGTCGGGCAGGATCCAGGTCGCTTTCCCGGCCACTTCGACTTCGACGATCTTCGTGATCGCAACATCGCCGATTCGCCACTTCATCTCGGTTCTCCTCGGTCTTTAGTCGCGCGCCGCGGGGCGACGCGACTGTTAGGGAAGCGCCGCTTCTACCGGCGGGCGCACGACGCGGCCGTAGCGACCCTGCTGCAGGAGCGGGCTCGCGCACGTTCCCGGCTTGCGGTCGTAGCTGAGCAGCGCGACGAGCCGATCGCGCGCGCCGTGGATCTTCGAGACGCTGTGAAGCGAGTGGCGCCCCTGGAAGAGCAGCAGCGCGCCCGGCTCGAGCGGCACGCGGCGAACGCAAGGCGACGCGCCGTCCAGCACCGCGGCGACGTCGGCGTAACACTCGTCGGCGTCGCTGCGGATGCGCGGGGCGTACAGGAAATCGCCGCCGCGCTCGGCGGGCACGAGCGCCAGCGAGACGACGAAGTCGGTCTGATCGAAGTGCCACTCGAGCTCGTCGCCAGCGCCCATGACCGCGACGTTGAGCGCGCCGAGCGGGTCCGCGTAGAAGTGGAGCTTCGCCTCACCGAGGCAGGCGGCGATGAATCGGGTGAGGCCATCCCACTCATAGAGCTGTCGCAGCGCATGCTCGGGAGGAATCAGGTCGTAGGCGATCGCACCGACCCGAAACGGGCTCCAGCGCTTGCGCGGGTGCTCCGTCGGCCAATGCTCGGCCGGCAGCTCGAGGTACGGCGTCGCCGCGCCGCGCTGATGATGGGCGCGCGGCGCAATCTCGCGGGCCTCGCGCTGCATGCGCACGAGCGCATCGGCGCGCAGGAACGCGGGCAGCTCGCACGCGCCGTCCGCTGCGAGCTGCGCGCGCGCGCGTGCCACGAGCGCGCTGCCCTCCGCCGAATCGAGGCGCGTCACCGGGTAGCGACCCTGATCGATCCAACTCCCCGGGTCCTCGCGCTGCGGCATGCGCCAAGCCTCACCCAGCGCGCGAACGCGCGGCAAGGGGCGGCGTCGATTCGGCGGGCGAGCCTATGCTCGCGACGCGCTCGCGCGCACACGGGAGATGAAGCTCAGATGACGACCTCCGCCGACACCCTCCGCTACGAGTTCATCCAAGCCGGTGCGCTGCGCTTCGACGTGGCGACCGCGGGCGACCCCGCGAGCCGCAAGCTCGCCCTCTTGCTGCACGGCTTCCCCGAGTGCGCGTTCTCGTGGCGCCATCAGCTCGCGTTCCTGGCCGAGCGCGGCTACCGCGTGTGGGCGCCGAACCAGCGCGGTTATGGCAACAGCCCGATGCCGCGCGGCGCGAAATCGTATCGCGTCGACGAGCTCGTGAACGACGTCGCGAATCTGATCGATGCGTCCGGCGCACAGGAAGTGCATCTCGCCGGCCACGATTGGGGCGCGCTCGTCGCGTGGGAGTTCGCGATGCGTCGCCCGCGGCCGATCGAGCGGCTCGCGATCTTCAACGTCCCGCACCCGGCGCGCTTCCGAGAGGAGATTCGCCATAACAAGGCGCAGCGCCGACGCTCGCTCTACGTCGCGTTCTTCCAGCTGCCCTGGCTGCCCGAGTTCATGCTCACGCGCCGGGGTGCTGCGCTCATCGACGAGGCGTTCCGCGGCATGGCGGTCGACAAGGCACGCTTCCCCGACGACGTGCTCGCCGTCTACCGCGCCAATGCGCTGCGCCCCGGCGGCGCCACCGCGATGCTGAACTGGTACCGCGCGGCGGGCCGCAGCTTCGGTGACGCGAGCGCGCCGGTTCCGCCGATCGACGTGCCGACGCTCATGGTCTGGGGCGAGGAGGACAGCGCGCTCGGTAAGGAGCTCACGTACGGCACCGATCGCTACGTGAAGGACCTCACGCTGCGGTATTTGCCGCGCGTGTCGCACTGGGTGCAGCAAGAAGCGCCCGAACGCGTGAACGAGATCTGGGGCGCCTGGCTCGATGGCCGCGAAGTTCCGGGGAATCGGGAGTAACGGCCGTGGCAGTTTCTCGGACCGAGGAGCAGCTCGAAGCGCTGCGAACGGGCGACCCGACCGAGCGGCTCGCGCTCGTGTCGCTGTTCGCGATGCGCGATCCGGCGGCGTGGCCGGCGTATCTCGCCGCGCACGATGGGGCCGCGCGCGCGAGCGGCGGGAAGCGCGCGTACCTCGGGCGCGTCGATGCCGTGCTGTGCGGGACGGAGTCGCGCTTCGACTGGCTCGCGATCGACGAGTTTCCTTCGCGCGAGCTCGCGGCCGAGTCGCTCCGGCTCGAGAACCCGCACGCGCAAGCCGCGCTCTCGGAGGCGTTCGTGATCGTGGTGCAGCCGCGCGCCGTTCCCGGCTTCGCACTCGCGGCGGCGCGGCTCGTCGCAAAGCTGCTGGGCCGCGGCGCGGGCGCGCCGAAGGCGCCGCTCGCGGACGCGCCGGCCGCGGATCGCGCGATTTCGCCCGAGCCGCGCGCGGTCGAAGCGTTCCTGCGCGACGCGCCCGAGCGCCCACTGCTCATGCTCAACCTGAACCGGCACCGCGAGCGCGCTCGCTACTTACCCGGGCAGTCGGCGGGGCCTGACGGAAGCGGTAGAGCGGCGTATCGCCGCTACAGCGCGAACACGCTGCCGTTTGTATTGCGGCGCGGCAGCGGACCGGTCTTCAGAGGCGAGCCGATCGGCATCGCGGTGGGCGATCCCGCGCACCCGTTGGCGTCGCCCTGGGACGAGCTGCTGCTGGTCCACTATCGCGAGCGCTCGGGCATGCTCGACATGCTGACGGCCGCTGCGTACCAGGCGGGGATCCGGCACCGCGAGGCCGGGCTCGAACGCGCCGCCCTGATCGCGACCTCGCCGGGCTGAGCGCACCGCCTCGCTAGGCCGCGTGCGTGCGCTTGGCCGCCCAGTCGGCAGCCTTGTGGATCACCACCGACTTCGGGTCGCGCCGCAGTTCTGGAGCGGGATCCGCGAGCAGCGCCTCGGCCTCCACCTTGTCAGCGGCCGTGAAGTCGCGCGTCAGCGTGCAGAACTCGACCAGGATGCCGTTCGGGTCCGTGGTGTAGACCGAAATGCACCAATCGTGATCGATCTCCATGACGTCGTGGCCGCAGCCCAGCCAGCGCTCTTTGCGGCGAGCGAGGTCGTCGAGATCGTCGGCGGAGAAGGCGAGGTGGTTCACGCCGGCCGGCAGCCCCTGCCCGCGTGAGATGTCCGCGCTCCATTCGCCGAGCGTCGGATCGTGCAAGTCCCAGAAGGCGATCAGCTGATCGCGGCTCGAGCCCGTCGTGTAGAAGAGGTGCTTCGCCCAGCCCTTGCCCATGCGCGCGACCTCGACTTTCACCAATTCGAAGCCCATCGCTTCCTTGTAGAAGCGGTGGTTCGCCTCGAGGTCCTTGGTGGCGAATGCGAGATGATGAACGCCCATGTGAGTCTCCTGGGTCTGGCCTCGGCCCCACTCAGCCTAATCCACTCGGAAGGTCCGTCTCAACCAAGCGGGGAAGGCGCCGGAATGCGAGCAGTTTCCGTCGGAAGTCGACGGGATGGAACTTGTTTTGTGCGGAGGATCACTTTATATATGCCCCCAATTCGGAGTTCTGTCATGCGATTCGTGTCGAGCTTGGTGGTTGCGTCGGCGCTCATCGCGCTCCCGGCCCTGGCCGGCCCGCCGGTGAGTCAGCCGCAGGCCGCCCAGGGGTCGACGCGCCGGGTTCCGGCCATTCCCGAGCCTGCCGCGCTCGCGCTGTTCGTGCTCGGTGCCGGCGTCGTCGGCGTCGCGATCCGCCGCCGCCAGAGCTAGCCCCGAGCTATTAGGTCCGCAGGGCGCTCGCGCCATCGGGTGCTTTCGGACGCCTGCAGATATTTCGGGCGCGGCTCTTGACCCGCGCGACGCGTCTGATCGACCTTACGCGCCGCATGCCCGCACTCGTGCCCGCCGACAGCCCGCGCAGCCCCGAGTTCTCGCCCGCCGTCACGCATTACTCAGTCGCGCTGCTGATCGTCGTCTACACGTTCGCGTTCATCGATCGCAACATCGTGAACGTGCTGCTCGAGCCGATCCGCAAGGAGTTCGGCCTCGCGGATTGGCAGCTCGGTTTCTTCAGCGGCACCGCGTTCGGAATCTTCTATGCGACGCTCGGCCTGCCCATCGCGAAGCTCGCGGATCGGCTTCCGCGGCGGCGCATCATCGGCGTCGCGCTGGCGTTCTGGAGTGCGATGACCGCGCTGCAAGGCATGGCTGTCGGCTTCGCGAGCCTCGCCGTCACGCGTGTGCTGGTGGGGGTCGGCGAGGCCGGCTGTAGCCCGCCCGCGCACTCGATGATCTCGGATCTGTTCCCGCCCGAGCGCCGCGCTCGCGCGCTCGCGATCTATGCGTTCGGCATCCCGATCGGTGGGTCGCTCGGCTTGCTGATCGGCGGCTGGATGCGCGAGCTCTTCGATTGGCGCGCCGCGTTCATGGTCGTCGGCATTCCTGGCTTGCTGCTCTCGCTCGTCGTGTTCGCGACGATGCGCGAGCCGACGCGCGGCTACTGGGAAGGCGCTGCGCAGGCGGCGAAGCCCCGCCCGCGGGAGTCCCTCGGTGATGTGTTCGCGTTCTTGAGGAAGCTGCCGTCGTTCTGGCATCTCGCGTTCGCGGGCGCGCTGCACGCGTTCTACGGCTACGGCGCGGCGAGCTTCAACCCGGTGTTCTTCGAGCGCAGCCACGGCATGGGGCCCGCCGAGTACTCGACGATCGCGGCGGGCATCGGGCTCACGGCCGGCGTGTTAGGGACGTTCCTCGGTGGCTGGCTCGGCGACCGTTACGGCGCGAAGGACGTGCGCTCCTATCCACTCGTTCCCGGCATCGGGACGTTGCTCGGCATTCCGTTCGTGATCGCGGTGTATCTCGCGAGCGACGCGACGTTCGCGCTCGTCTTGTTGTTGATTCCTTCCGTCGCGGGTGGGCTCTATCTCGGCCCGACCTTCGCGATGACGCAAGCAATCGTGCCGCCGCGCATGCGCGCGCAGGCGGCGGCGGTGCTTCTGCTGATCCTGAACCTGATCGGCCTGGGGCTCGGACCGCAGTTCGTCGGGATCCTGTC
>JANNKN010000070.1:0-3892 GCA_031396315.1 Deltaproteobacteria bacterium | reverse complement strand
CTCGTGATGCCGTCGCTGCGGCTTGGGCCGTTCGAGCTCGGCGACGTGCCTGTCGCCGTGCCGAGCGAAGAGTTTCGGGTTCTCACGGGGCGAGGGGGGTGGGGGCGTGTGGAGACGGGCACCCACATCACGCGAGGCGCGCGCGCCAACGGCCTCCTCGGCTACGACGTGTTACGGCACTTCGTGGTGACGATCGACTACGAGCGCGAGCTGCTCCACGTCGCGCCGCCTGCGCCCGAGCGCAGCGAGCCTGGGCGGGCCGAGCCGCCCGAGTGAGCCCCGGCGCCGCCGATCGCCCGCAGCGCATCGAGGGCGGGGCGGTGCTGTTCGAGGTCGATGCGGGCGCGCTTCAGGTAAGCGCGCGGATTCGTGTCGAGGTGACGCGTGGCCGCCGAGGAGTCGAGCCCGTGCAGCTCGAGAAAGATCGCCAGCCCGAATGCATGCTCCTTCTCGGTCAAGTAGCCGGCCCCACGCGATTCCCAACCTGCCCATCCATCGCCCGTCTGATACTGCTCGAACTGGAAAGAGGCGTTCGCGAGGAATACTCCGAACCCGAGAAAGCCCGCGGCCACGTCGGTCGCCGGTTCGAGTTGCGCCACGCCGCCTGGAGGCTCCTGGCTGAAGGTTGCGATCAAGTAGTGCGCGAGTTCGTGCGCGAACGCGGCGATCAACTCCGAGGGCCGCTGAATGAGGTGCGGCGCATACGAGACGACCGCGGTGTCGTTCTTCCAGGAGAACGTCCCCAGTGGCGGATGCTCTTCGCGTCGCACGAGAAGGCCGCGAGCGAGCTCATCGCGCGGACGCTCGGGCTGCGCGACGAGATTGCATCGCCAGTCGGACATGCCAGCGTGAGCCCGGACCCGGTCGAAGAGATCCCGAGCGAGCGCCTCCCCGCGCAGGCCGCGCGTCGGGAAGTGATCGTCGATTGGGAGCACGAGGGAGGTCTTGCGGAACTCGGCCAAGCCTCCGAACGCGCCGAGCAGCCAGCCGTAACAAGCGATCAGCCACTCCGCGTTGTCGCGCTCGAGCACCGGCTCGCGCTTCCAGAATCGCATGGAGTGCTCAGCGCACCTTGGCGGCATACCGTTTCGGCTCGAGCCCGAACATCTTGGCTCCGTTCTCGCCGAGAATCCGCGCGCGCGACGCGTCCGAGAGATGCCCCATCGTTCGCTCGATCACCTGTGCCGAGTGCGGCCACGAACCTTCGTGGTGCGGGTAGTCGTTCGCCCACATCAGGTTGTGCGTGAGATCGAGATCTTCCGCGTAGCGCAGGCCGGCCGAATCGTCTTGGAAGGTCGCGAAGCAGTTGTTACGAAAGTACGTGGAGGGCAGCTCCCTCAGCTTCGGGCGCACCCAGAAGTGATGCGCCTTGGCGGCATAGTCGAGCGTCTCGATCAGCCACGGCACGAAGCCGATGCCGCTCTCGATCAGGCCCGCGTGCAGTCTCGGGTGCCGCTCGAACACGCCCGACGCGATCATCTGCACGAGCGGCTCGAGGGTCGTCTCCATCGAGTGACAGACGTAGTTGATGATCGCGCCGCCGTTGCCGCCGACGGCGCGCGGGTCACGGCCGGTCGAGACGTGATAAGTCACGACCAGGCCAGTCTCCTCGAGCAGCGCCCAGATCGGCTCGAAGCTCGGGTCGTTGTACTCGAGCTCGCCGAACTTTTTGGGGCCGTAGATGACGGAGTTGCCGAAGCACACGGCACGGAAGCCGTGCTCTGCGGCCCAGCGGATCTCGCGCTGCGCGCCAGCTTGGTCGCCTGCGGCGATCAGCGCGGCGGGAAGAATCCGCGGCGCGTCTCCCTGCATGTGTTCGCCACAGAAAGCGAGTGCCCAGCGGTTCCACTGCCGGCACATCGCCATCGCGAACACCGGATCCGGCGACGCCCAGCACAGCAGTCCCTTGTTGGGAAACATCAGCTCGGCGTCGATGCCGTCGGCGTCTTGGGCGGCGAGGCGTTCGGCGACGCTGCGGCCCGTCGAGTTGCGCAGCACGTCCTCGTCGTCCATGCGCGCGCCCGCCACCGCGGCGGGCAGGCCCTGGCTGGCGTCGCGCGCGGGGTCGGCCGACGCGTTCCGCTTCGCCGGCTTCACGCGCTGCGGGCGGTTCCCCTCCGAGATCAGCCACTCCGAGCCGTCCTCGCGCACTTCGAAGTGCGGGATGCGCGCGCGGTACTCGGGCTCGATGCTCTCGAGATACGCGCTCGGCTCGACTGCATGACAGTCGGCAGAGAACATGAAGTACTTGTCAGGGTCGCCAGGGCGCGCGCTGCGCGTCCAGCCTTTCGCGCCCGGCGTCTCGCGGCGCCACAAGTTGTTCGGTGTGCGACTCGGGTCGCGCCGCACTTCGTCGAGGGATGCTGCCATCGTCGGGTTCCTCCGCAGCGGCGATGGTCGATCAGCGCGCGAGGCGTCGCCAGCGGCGGTGTAGGCTGAGCGTGTGGCCACCGCGTCCCACCCGATGTCTCCCGGCGAAATCGTGCGCGCGCTCGCAGATCCCACCGCGTCCGAGCGCTTCTCGGTGTTGACCGGCGAGGGCATCGTGTGCGTCGATCTCGCGGGCGACGAGGCGGGTGCGACGCCGGCGCTCGCGCTGAGCGCGGCGCAGCGGCTCGCGGAGCTGCCTGCCGTGAGCGTCGCGATCGGGTCCGTGGAGTCGCCGAGCGCGTTCTTGTTGGCAACGGCGGTCGATGTTCGGCTCAGCGAGTCCGACGCCAGTGAGCTCGCCGCGATCGAAGATTCCGTAGCGAAGTCGCCGCTCGCGAGCCTCGGCCTCGTGCAGCTGATGCGCGCGAGCCTCGCGCGCACGGTTTACGAGGGCCTCGTGGCGGAGTCGCTCGTCTACTCGACCCTGCAGAGCGGGCCCGAGTTCGCGGCTTGGCTCGCACCGCGCGTGCGCAAGCCGCGCGAGCCGTCGCGGGAGCCCGCGGTGCTCGTCGCGCGCGAGGGCAACGCGCTCTCGCTGCGCCTGAATCGCCCCGAGAAGCGCAACGCCTTCTCGGCGGCGATGCGCGACGCACTCTGCGAGGCGCTGCGGCTCGCGCTGCACGATCCGGAGGTCGCGCGCATCGAGTTATCAGGTGCAGGCGCTGCCTTCTGCAGCGGCGGCGATCTCGACGAGTTCGGCACGCTGCCCGATCCGGCCACCGCGCACGCGATCCGCTCGACGCGCAACGCTGCACTGCTGCTCTCGCAGTGCGCCGCGCGCGTCAGCTCGCGCGTGCACGGCGCGTGCGTCGGCGCGGGCATCGAGCTGCCCGCGTTCGGGCGTCGCATCGTTGCGCGCGAGGATGCGCGCTTCGTGTTGCCCGAGATCGGAATGGGCCTCGTACCTGGCGCAGGCGGCAGCGTCAGCCTCCCGCGCCGCATCGGGCGGCAGCGCACGGCGCAGCTCGCGCTCACCTGCCGCGCGCTCGATCCGCCGCGCGCGCTCGCGTGGGGGCTGATCGACGAGATCGTGCGGTGAGCGACGACGCGAGCGAAGTCGAACGCGCTAGCGCGCGGCGTTGGGCGGAGTCGGGGCTCGCGTGGCTGACGGGTGACGCGGACGGCGCGCCAATCATTCCGAGTGCGCCGCTGCCGCTCGCCGCGGATCGCGCGCTCGCAGGTCTCGCGGCGCTGGCGCCGCCTGGCGCGTTCGCTCGGCTTGGCGGCGCAGAGCTGCTCGCGGAACGTGCGGCAACCGCGGGCTTCACCCGGCGCGGCCGCATCTCCCCCGGCGGTGCCTGCCACCTGCTCGAAGCGCGCGGCGGCTGGCTCGCCGCGAACCTCCCGCGCGGCGACGACGTGCGCTCGCTCGCGGCGTGGCTCGAGGATGACGCGCTCGCGCGCTTCGAGGCGCCGCTCGGCGAAGACGCGTGGCGCGCGCTCGCACAGCGCGTGGCCGCGC
>JANNKN010000052.1:0-9010 GCA_031396315.1 Deltaproteobacteria bacterium | reverse complement strand
CCTCGAGAAACGCTTCGGCGGACGCCTTCCAGTTGGCGGGCAGCCGCTTGCAGATGTGCGTCTCGATCGCGCGCTCTTCGAGCTGCCACTCGCGAAAGTGCTCGGGCAACACGCCGAGCGCTCGCTCGAGCGGCTCCGCGTGCGGGTCGAAGTTCACGAACACGAAGCCGCCCCACGTGCCGACGCTGAGCTCGGTCAGGCCGTGCGAGCCCGGCTTCACATGCGGGAAGTCCCAGCGCTCGGGCAGCTCGACCAGCGCGCCGTCGAGCGAGTACGTCCAGCCGTGGAACGGACAGCGCAGGTTCTCCGAGAAACCGCAGGAGCCAGGCGGCTTCAGCTGCGTGCCGCGGTGCATGCAGGCGTTGTCGTAGGCCTTGATCGCTCCGCTCGAAGTGCGAACGACGAGCGCGGAGAGATGGCCGACGTCGTAGACGGTGTAGTCGCCGGCCTCGGGGATGTGCTCCTCGCGACAGGCCCACTGCCACACGCGCGGCCAGAGCCCCGCGAGCTCGGCGTCGGCGCGCTCGCGCGACGTGTAGTGCGTGTACGGAATGTCTTCGTCGCCGAGGAAGCGATATGACTCGGCGCGCAGCGGATCGGGCACCGGACCGGCATCGCGCGCGAGCAGATCCTGAAGGCTCGGGCCCGGCGCGCGCGCGCGCGCTGCCGGGCTCGGACACGAGGCGCTCCGACTTCACGGTCGACCTCCTAGGCAGCCGCACGCCTAGCACGCCGAAGCCACTCGGCGCACGCTCAGCGCGAATTCGAGGAGGCGACGACATGGCGAAGCGAGTGATGCGGAAGCGGCGCGCGCGCGGCGATGGCGTGAGCGCGCTCGCCGCGAAGCAGGCGATCTACGAGCTCTCCTGCCGCTACATGCGTGGGCTCGATCGCCTCGATCGCGAGGGCATCGCGGCGGTGTTTCACGCCGACGCGACCGTGAACTACGGCTTCTTCGCAGGCCGCGCCGCGGAGTTCGTCGACTTCGCGATGCGAGCGCTCGAGAGCCACCGCGCGAACCATCACATGCTCGGGCAGGCGCTGATCGACGTGCGCGGAGCGCGAGCGACCGGCGAGATCTACTTCCAAGCGTTCCACCGCATCGTGCAGGCCGGCGCCGAGCAAGACCTCTTCATCGCGGGGCGATACCTCGACCGCTACGAGAAACGTCGCGGCGTGTGGAAGATCGCGTTCCGCTCCGAGGTGAACGACTGGGCGCGCACCGAGCCCGCCGCGGACGAATACTTCCGCGCCTCGCCGCGGGGCCTGCGCGGCGCGCGCAAGCCCGACGACTTTAGCTACCGCCGCGAGCTGCTCGAAGGCTGAGGGCGCGCGCGGCTCAGCGCACGCGCACCGAGGTGGCGCCCTCGCGCGGACGCATGCGCGCGAGGAATTCGTCGAGCGGCGCAGGAGGCGCGACATCGGCGTCCGCGACGAAGCCCGGCGTCCAGAACTCGCGCCAGCTCGGGAAGAAATCCGCGTAGCCGCCTTCGCTGGCCGCGCGATCGGGCCAGCGCATTTTGTTCGCGCCGAGCGGCGGAGTTCTCAGGTCGCTCGCGTACCAGTAGAGCGGCAGTCGGCGGCGGAAGAGCCAACGGCCCGCGATGCGCTCGTAGCGATCCCAATACATCATCGTCATGCAGATCCAGGCGTCGTCGGTTTCGTGTTCGTTGCGGCTGTAGACGAGCCCGCGCGCGTGGTCGGCGTCGTCGAACTCGATCACGTGGTTGCCGGCGACGTGCGCCGTACCGGTGAACTGCACGCGCAACGTCTCGTCGAACCAGCGCCGCAGCGAACGCCGCCCGGATTCACTTTTCGAGACGCGCACGTCTTCGGGAAACAGCCCGCACAGGGCGTCGAGATCGCGCATGTCGAGCGCGAGGCAATACTTGGCGACGAGCTGGCGGATCTCGTCGAGCGACTCGAGGCGATCGAGCCGAGCCTGCGGATCGGACGGCCTGGCCACGCGTTCTCCTCGTCACTCGTTGAGTAGCGCGGCCGGCGCTCAGAAAGCTCTCAAACCGCGGCTTCGGGGTCCGCGGCTTCGGCGATGCTCGCCTCGCCCGCCCCCTCCGCTCCAGGCCGCTCGCTGCTTCGCGTGCGCTTCCTCCCGCTCACGAACATCGTCACGTCTTCGAGCACGAGGTACATGCACGGCAACAGCACGAGCGTGACGACCGCCGAGAACAGCACGCCGAAGGCCAGCGTGATCGCGAGCGGAATCGTCATGCGCGCAGCGAGCGCGGTATCGAACATCATCGGAATCAGGCCGACGAACGTGGTGATCTCGGTCAGGAAGATCGCGCGCGCGCGCGAGGTTGCCGCTTCGCGGGCAGCGTCGGCGAGCCGCAGGCCGGTAGCGCGCAGCGCGTTCACCTGATCCACGAGCACGAGGCTCGAGTTCACGACGATGCCGGAGAGCGCGACCAGGCCGATCACGGAGTACATCGAGAGGTCGAATCCCAGTAACAGGTGCCCGACCGAAGCGCCGACCACACCGAACGGAATGATGCTCATGATGATGATCGGCTGCGTGTACGAGCGCAGCGGAACGGCGATCAGCGCATAGATCGCGAGCAGCGCGAACAGCTGGCCGCGAATCATCGCGTCGAGGAAGTCGCGCTGCTCGGCTTGCTGCCCCGCGAAACCGAAGCTCACGCCCGGAAAGCGTTGCGTGAGCTGCGGCAGAGAGGCCTGCTGGAGATCCGCGATGATCGCGTTCGCGTTGCCGAGAGCGACGTCGACATCGGCCGTCACCGCGACGACGCGCGCGCGATCGACGCGCTGGATTGCGGAGTAACCCGCGCCGAGCTCCGCGCGCGCAACGCTCGAGAACGGAACCGCGACGCCGTCCGCCGTGCGGATGCGCAGCGCTTCGAGATCGCCAAGCGAGCGCCGCTGCTCGGCGGGATAACGCACGACGACTTTCACCTCGTCGCGCCCGCGCTGAATACGCTGAACTTCCTCGCCCCAGAACGCTTGTCGCACTTGGCGCGCGACGTCGGCAAGCGTGATTCCCAACGACTCGGCAGACGGCATCACGCTGAAGCCGAGCTCCTGCTTGCCCGAGCGGAACGAATCGGCGACGTCGAACACGCCGGGGTATCCGCCGATCTCGCCTTTCAGCCAACCGGCTGCGCTGCGCAGCTGCGCGAGATCGTTGCCGCGCAGCTCGAGCTCGATCGGCTTGCCCGAGCTCACCATCGCGTTCTGGAAGGCTAGCTCCGCGACGCCCGGGATCGGCGGCAGCGCGGCGCGCCAGCGGCGCTGCATCTCCGAGGTGGAGATGTCGCGATGGTCCGCTGCGATCATCTCCACTTGCAGCTCGCCGAGGTGCCCACCCGAGCCTGCAGAAGCGCCGCCGTTCGGCATCGCCGCCTGAAACTCGCGGAACGGCTGCTCCCCCACGCTCGAGAGCACATGCGTGAAGATGCTGCCGTGCGCGAGCTCGCGCGCCGCGTCTGCCTCGCGCTGAACGCTGCGCGCGGACGCCTCGATCGTGCGGATCGCGGCCGCCGTAACATGTGCGGGCGTTCCGGGCTCCATCGTGAGATCGGCGATGATCACGTCGCCGTCGACGGGCTCTTGGAATGTGAAGCGCAGCCAGCCGCCGCCCACGAGCGCGCCCGTCACGAGTAAGGATGCGACGCCGCACGCGATCGCGAAGTAACGCCACTCGAGAGCGAGCGTGAGGAACGGCGCGAACACGCGCTCCACCCAGCGGTCGAAGCCACCCGAGACGACGTCCTGCACCGCCCGCCAGCGCCGCGAAGCTTTACCGCGCGGCGGCGCGTCGACCGGGCCGCCCGTCGCGAGATGCGAAGGCAGGATCAACAAGGACTCGATCAATGAGAACACGAGGCTCGCGATCACGACGATCGGCAGGCTGCGCGTCAGCTTCCCCATCGGGCCGGGCACCGCGAGCATCGGCAGGAACGCGGCGATCGTCGTCAGCACGCCGAAGATCACGGGTGTCGAGAGGCCGCGCGCGCCGCGAATCGCACCTTCGAGCTTGCTCGCGCTGCGCTTCTGCTCGACGTAGGTGTTCTCGCCGACCACGATCGCGTCGTCGACGAGAATGCCGAGCACGAGCACGAGGCCCATCAGCGAGATCCAGTTGATCGAGACGCCGAGGAATGGCAGCACCGCGAACGTTCCGAGCAGCGCCGTCGGCACGCCCCACGCGACCCAGGCGGCGAGCCGCAGCCGCAGGAACAACGCGAGCGTCACGACCACCATGAACGCGCCTTGCCAGGCGTTGCTCTTCATCGAGCCGAGCCGTTCCGACAGGATCACGGACATGTCCTGCCACACGACCATCTCGACGCCGGGCGGCAGCGAGTGCCGCACGCGCTCGACGTAGCCGCGCGCAGCCAGCGCGACGTCGGTCACGCGCTGATCCCCGACGCGCGAAACTTGTAGGAGCGCCGCGGGCTTACCGTCGAACGTGGCGCTCTGGTCGCTCTCCGCGAAGCCGTCGATGACGTGTGCGACGTCGCCCACCGTGAGCCGGGCGCCGTCCGGGCGCACGAGCACAGGGATGCGCGCGAAGGCAGCGCCCTCGTGTGCTTTGCCCTGCGCCCGTAACAAGATCTCTCCGGACTCCGCGTGCACGACGCCCGCCGGCAGGTCGAGTGAGCCGCGCCGAACCGCGGCGGCGACCTGATCGAACGTGAGGCCGTGCCGCTCGAGGGCGCCCTCCGACACCTCGATCGCGATCTCGTAGGGCCGCACTGCGGCGAGTGAGACCTCGGAAATCTCCGGCAACGCGGAGAGCTCTTCGCGCGCGCGCTTCGCGGTCTCCTTGAGCAGGTGCTCGCTCGCGTCTCCATAGATCGCGATCGACAACACCTGCCGCGGCAACTCCGCCTGCGAGACGATCGGGCGCTCGGCCTCTTCCGGGAGCGTGTCGATCGCATCGACGCGCGCGCGAATGTCGGCGAGCCGGCGCGCAACATCTTCGTTGCTCATCAGCTCGACCGCAATCATCGCGACGCTTTCGGACGCCGTGGAGCGAATGCGCTTGATGCCCGCGAGGCCCTGCAGCGCCTCCTCGACCGGCACGCATACGCCTTCTTCGACTTCGACCGGCGACGCGCCGGGATAGGGCACCGCGATCGTCACAACGTCGAGATCGACGTCGGGAAACATCTCCTGCCGCAGGCTCGGCGCAGCGAGCAGGCCGCCCACGAGCATCATCGCCATCAGCAAGTTCGCGGCGACGGGATTGCGCGCGAACCACGCGATCGGTCCGTTCACGGCTGCGCGCTCGCGGCCGCGAGCAGCTCGGCGCGAACGTGCGTGCCGGGCGTAAGCGCCGCGGGCGCTCGCGCGCACACGCGATCCCCCGACGTGAGCCCCCGCGCGATCCACACGGATGCGTCGTCGGCCCGAAGGACCTCCACCGCGCGCACTTCGAGCAGGTCGCCCCTGCCCACCAGCATCACGCTGGCTTCACCTGCGAGTGCAGCACGCGGCAGCTCCACCACGCTCGCGACCTCGCGGCCCTCGATCTCTGCATCCACGAAGGAGCCCATCGCGAGCGCGGCGCTTGCCGCCGCGGCCTTGCCCTCGACTCGCGCGACGAGTGTGAGCATGCGCGTGCGCGGGTCGAGCGCGCCCGCCCGGCTCGCGATGCGCGCTTCGAACTCGTGAGCCACGCCGCCCAGGCTTCCGCGTAACAACACGCGCGGGCCGCGAGTGCGCGCATTCTTCGGCAACTCGATGAACGCCGCGTCCTCGACGCGTACCGACAGCTTCACCTCGGCGTCGCCGCCGCCATAAATGCGCGCCACGGGAGTGCCCGTCGCGAGGTATTGACCGAGTGCGACCTTGCGCTCGCGTACCCGGCCCGCGAACGGAGCGCGCACCGCGGTGCGCGCGAGCGAAAGCTCTGCTTGCGCCAGCGCCGCGTGCGCGTCGCGCAGATTCGCCTCGGCGATCTGCGTGTTCCCGAGCGCCTGCTCGTGTGCAGCGGGGCTCGCGGCGCCCGCTTCGAACAGCGCATCGCTGCGCTGCTGGGCCGCACCCGCGAGCGTGAGTTCGCTCTGTGCGCGCTCAACCGCTGCGCGGGCGCGCTGCGCCGCAATCTCGTAGTCATCGCGCGCGATGCGGACGAGCGTCTCGTTCACCCCGAACGTGCCAGCGCCGTCGAACGAAGGCGAGATCCAGACGACGCGCCCCGCCACTTCGGCGACGAGCTCGATCTCGTCGCGCGGCGCCAGGGTGCCCTGCGCGCGCACCAGCATGCGCTGGGCTGCCGGCTGCGCGACCAGGATTTCGACGAGGGGTAGCGTCGCCTCGTTTGACCGTGGTTTCGGCTCTGGCTTCAGCGCGATGAGCGCCGTGCTGAAGAGCAGCGCGCCCGTCAGCACCACGACCGAGAACAGCGATTTCCGGGACAGCTTCATCGGCCTTTTCCGGCGCGCGTAGGTCGAGTGCCAAAGGTCTCGGCAGCCGGCGCACGCGTGCGGTCAGAGTCGAGTCCACTTCGGCGAATCGAGGGCTTTGCTTGGCAGTGAAGCGCGCGCGAACGCAGGGAAAATCCCTTCGTCCCGGAACTGGGATGTTGGCGGAGCGCGCGCCCGCCGCGGCGATCGCGCACGCCGCTGTGGCATGCTGGCACGCGGAGGCCTCGACGTGATCACGCTCTACCACGCGCCGATGTCGCGCTCCGTGCGCGTGCGCTGGCTGCTCGAGGAGCTCGGGCTGCCGCATCAGCTCGAGACGCGCGGGCTCGTCGAGTTGAAGGTGCCCGAACACGTCGCCCTCCACCCGCTCGGGAAGGTGCCCGTGCTCGTCGACGGCGACCTCGTGCTGCTCGAGTCCGGCGCGATCGTGCAATACCTGCTCGAAAACTACGGACATGGCCGACTCGAGCCCAAGCTCGGGAGCCCAGAGCGCCCTGCGTTCCTGCAGTGGATTCACTTCGCCGAGGCGACCTTGATGCCACCGCTCGGCTTACTCGCGCAGCACACGCTGATCCGTAGGCCCGAGGAACGCATCGCGGCGGTCGTGCCGGACGCGACGCGATCCGCGAAGAGCGCGCTCGGGGTGATCGACGCGGCGCTTGCCGGGCGCGAGTGGCTGACGCGTGAGTTCAGTGGGGCGGACATCATGATGGGCTACAGCGTCGCGCTCGCGAACTTGCTCGAGCTCGTATCGGGCGAGTTTGCCAACGTGAAGGCTTATCTGGGGCGCTGCAACGAGCGCCCGTCATTCAGGAGGTCAATGGCGCGATGAGCAAACCCATTCTCGACGCGGTTTTGGTGGCGGCTGGCAAGTATCACGACATCGACTTCGCGCGGCTCGAGCTGCTGAAGCTGCTCGCAGAGCACGACAACCTGCGCGTGCGCGTCGCGGCCGACTACGCGGACACCGACGCGATCGCGCGCGCGAAGTTCCTGCTCACTTACACCTGCGATGTGCGCCCGACGCAGGCGCAGCAGGACGCGCTCACGAAGTACGTGCAAGACGGCGGGCGCTGGGTCGCGCTGCACGGCACGAACGCTGCGCTCGATTTCACGCCGAAGGGCGTCGACGCGCCGCGCTCGATCGGCACGCTCGCGCACACGCTCGGCAGCCAGTTCATCGCGCACCCGCCGATCCAGCAATATCGGGTGAGAGTGTCCGCGCCCAATCACCCGCTCGTGTCGGGGATCGCGGAGTTTCACACCGACGACGAGCTCTACCTCTCCGAGTACCACGACCGCGAGCTGCTCACGCCGCTGCTCGAGACCGAGTATTCGGGCGCTGCGAAGGGCTTCGTCGCAGAGGATTGGTCGCACACGAAGCAGCACCTCGTGATGTACCTGCGCCCGCTCGGCAAGGGCAGCGTGCTCTACAACACGCTCGGCCACTGCCGCGGCCACTACGACATGCGGCCGGTCGTAGACTTCTATCCGAAGATCGAGCGCTGCTCGTGGGACAAACCGGAGTACTACGAACTGTTACGGCGCAGCCTGCGCTGGGCGCTCGGGGAGCTCTAGGCGATTGAGCGAGGCGGCTCCGCCCGTGCTCTCCGTCGTGATCGCTCCGACCGGTGCGCGCGGTGCGTTTCTCGCGGGCGCGCTCGAGGCGCTCGCGGCGCAGCAGGGCGCGCCAGCGTTCGAGGTGATCGTGCCGGTGGACGAGTCGATCGCGGTCGGCGACCTCGCGGCGCAATTCCCGCGCGTGCGTTTCCTGCCGGTCGCGGGCACAGCGGAGCGCTCGCGTTCGCCCGATCCTGGCATCGCGCACGAGGCGATCGACCTGCGTCGTTCAGCGGGGCTCGCGGCGGCACGCGGCGATTGGGTCGCGCTCACGGACGAGCATGCGCGGCCGCGGGCGGATTGGTGCGCGCGTATTGCGGCGCTGCACGCCACGCTGCCGCACGCAGCGATCGGCGGCGCGATCGAGAACCTGCGCGATCGCGCGCTGAACTGGGCGCTCTTCTTTGCCGATGCGGGCCGCTACCAGAACCCGCTCGACGAGGGCGAAGCCGTGTTCGTGAGCGACCTGAACGTCGCGTACAAGCGAGCGGCGCTCGGGCGCGTGCGCGCGTGGCAGCCGCGCTACCACGAGACGGGCCTGCACGACGCGCTGCGCGCCGCGGGCGAGACGCTTTGGCTCTCGCGCGAGTTGGTGGTCGGCGTCGATCGCGGCGCGATCTCGCTCGCCGCGGCGCTGCGCGAACGCTTCGGCTGGGCGCGGCTCTACGCTGGCCGCCGCGCGCACGAAGTCGCGCCGCACGTGCGCGTGCTGCTGTGCGCTGGCGCGCCCGCGCTCGCCGCACTGCTGCTCGCGCGCCAAGCGCGCCTCGCGTTCGCGCGCGGTCGCCACCGCGCCGCATTCCTGCGCGCACTCCCCCTGCTCGCGCTCTTCGACCTCACCGCGAGCGCCGGCGAGCTCACCGGCTACCTCACCGCCCGCGCCACGCGCTGAAAACACGGTGAAGGTCGGGGACGGTGCGACCGGGCTGTGGCTCCAGGGGCACCCCCACACCCGCCCGAAGGTGCCCCCAGGCACAAAA
>JANNKN010000026.1:0-2669 GCA_031396315.1 Deltaproteobacteria bacterium | reverse complement strand
GGGCGAGCAGATGCACCTGGTGTGCGACATGCTGCGCGGCCCGGTGTTCGCGGCCGGCCTCGCGGTGGCGGCGCGCGAGGGCGTGAACGTCTCTGCCGGCTGGCAGCTCTCGCAGGTCGTCGAATACAACTCGCCGCTGATGAGCGTGAAGCAGGTGACGATCGACCACACGCATTACGAGACGATCGAAGGCTGCGCTGCCGCGACCGCGCTCTACGGCAAGGTCTTCAAGCCGACGGTGCACAAGGAGATCTACGCCTGGAAGGATCTCCCACGCGCGCACCAGGAGATGCACGACAACACGCAGACGGGCATCCCGATCGTGCGCGTCGCCGAGGTGCTGCCGGAGAGCGTGAAGCAGATCGCGTAGGGCCATCGCGCGGACGCTTCGCCGACCCCGAGCAGGCCGGCTACGGTGTGTGTATGAAACGCACGAATCTTGTGCTTCGCGAAGATCTACTGGAAGAGGCCACTCGCCTGTCCGGGGAAAAGACCTACTCCCGCGCGGTCGAGAAAGCGCTCGAGGAGTTCGTGAGCCGTGCGAAGGCGCGGCGAATCCTCGAACTCCGCGGCTCGGGGCTCTGGGAGGGTGATCTCCCGGAGATGCGCCGAGATCGATCCTCAAGGCAAGCGAAGCGTCGTCGCGCATGATCTTGGTCGACACGTCGGTGTGGATCGAAGTGTTCCGCCGCACCCGCCCATTCGACCTCGAGGCCGTCGTCGAACTCGGGGACGTCGTCACTTGCCTCCCCGTGATTCAGGAAGTGCTCCAGGGCTTCCGCGAGGAGCGAGCCTTCCGGATTGCCCGCGACGCGATGCTCGCAATCCCCTGCATCGAGTCGCCGATTCACGAGGCGGTATTTCTGGAAGCCGCGGGGCTCTACCGGGCGGCTCGCCGCGCGGGCCTGACGATTCGGTCGTCCGCCGATTGCCTGATCGGAGCCTGCGCACTTCGGCACGACCTCGAGGTGCTCCACCGGGATCGGGATTTCGCCGCGATCGCACAGATTGCAGCCCTGCGGCAGCGGGCCGTGTAACCCGACACCTTTGGCGCCTCGCGGCCACCTCTCCGAGTAGGCCCCGTCCGGCCCGCCCACCGGATGCGTTCGCCCGTTCCACACGGTTCGTCTCGGAGGCTTCTGATGCTCGCACTGCCGCAACTTCTCAGGCTCCGCTGGAGCATCGCGCTCTCGCTTCTCGTGGGGGCGGGCCTTCCAGTCCAGGCTGCGTCGGAGGGCGGACGAATCGAGATCAACCAAGCCTCGGTCGATGCCGCGGGCGGCTTCCCGCACGCGCTCGTGTTGTCGGGCAGCTACGTGCTGACCGGCGACCTGGTCGTGCCGGGAGACACGGACGGCCTACTGCTCGGCGCCGACGGCATCGCGCTCGATCTGAACGGCTTCCGCGTCCGCGGCGCGAGCAGCTGCACTCCGGGCGCCTGTGCAACCGGCTTCGCGAACGGGATCTCTGCGCTTGCGCCGTTCGGGGTGGGCGCCTCGCTGCGCGACGGCACGGTGAGCGGCTTCTCAGGCGACTGCGTCTCCGTCGGCACGAATGCGTCGGTCGCGAACTTGCTGGTCAGCGAGTGCGGCGGGCGCGGCATTCGCGTCGACGAGCGCGGGATGGCGACTTCGAATCGCGTTCAGAACACCGGCGCGGGCGGGATCGTGCTCGCGCCGAGCGCGCTGGCGGCTCACAATGTGGTCGCCGGAGCGGCGCTCGCAGATGGCGTGAGCCCCGCGTTCGCCGGAGGCGCTGCAACCGCCGGTAATTATTGCGACGACGGGAGCTGCTCGCGGTTGCAGAGCCGCCGCTATTACCTCACCCCCCAGACGTTCGCGGGCAACCACGGTGCAAACGTCTGCACCCCGGGCTTTCACATGGCCTCGATCACCGAGCTCACCGGCGCGTCGGCGCTCGTCTACGACCCGCAGCTCGGCTTCACACAAGGGGACAGCGGCGCGGGCGCGCCGACGAACGAGGTCGGCTGGGTGCGGTCCGGGGGTGCCGGTAGCTCCCTCACGTCGGGCGAAAATTGCTGGAACCCACAGGGCCCGTGGACGACCAACAGCTTTCTCGAGACGGGCAGCGCCGTCAGCTTTGCGCCGCCCGCGAGCTGGTCTGCGGCGGGCACGCGCATCTCCCCATTGCTTGCGCCCGGGCGAGCATGCAACCAGCCGGCGCGCGCCTGGTGCGTCGAGAACTGACGGCGGCTCTAGGCGTAATGACTACGCCGCTTCACCACGACCTCGCGATCCAGCTCGAAGATCTGCACGCGCTCGGCGCTCTGCTTCGCCTTCGGCTTGTAGCCGAACAGGCGCGTCTCGAGCACGCCGAGATCAGGCCGATCTGTTAGGTCGCGCTTGGCGAGGATCTCCGTCGCCGCGAACACGGTGTCGCCGGCGAAGAGCGGCGCGGTGTGCTTGCCGGTCTTGTAGACGAGATCGCCGAGTGCGTTGTCGGCGATGTCGGGGCACGAGAGGCCGAGGCACAAAACGAACGGGATGCCGCCGAAAATGATCAGCTGCCCGCCCACGTATTGCTCCGGGTTCTGATCGATCATGTGCTGGTTGCAGTGCACCTGGCTGGTGTTGTCGAGGATCGCGGTTAGGTGGATGTGCTCGCTGGTCATGGTGCGCCCGCGCGAGTGTTCGATGCGCGTGCCGGGC
>JANNKN010000025.1:0-1644 GCA_031396315.1 Deltaproteobacteria bacterium | reverse complement strand
CGGTCTCGACGCCGCACGACACGACGCCCCGAATCGCGGCCGCAAGCGCGCAAGCACGCCCAGAACGAACGCACCGCCTCCACCCAACCCCGTACACCGCGACGCCAAGGGCCCGAAGCCGCGACCCCTCCCGCCGGCGCGCGCCTTCGCTCGCGCGTGAACCTCAGGACCGACCGGGAACGCTCAGGAGTCCTGAATCAGATACGTGTACTCCCAAAGCCCCTGCTTGTACCGCGCACGCAGGCGAGTGGCCTCCTCGATCGAGATGTCGCCGCGGCGCCGCGCGTCTTCCGCGAGGCGGCGCACCTTCTCGGTCAGCGCTGCCTGGTCGTACTCGACGTAGGCGAGCACGTCCTTCACGTCTTCGCCCTCGACGACGTGGTCGATCAAGTAGCCGCCCTCGTCGTCGGCTACGACGTGCACCGCGTCGGTGTCGCCGAACAGGTTGTGCAGGTCGCCCAGGATTTCCTGATAGGCGCCCACCATGAACACCGCGATGTAGTAGCGGCGGCCGTCGAGCGGGTGCAGCTCGAGCACGTTCTTGACGTCGTGCTGGTCGATGAACTGATCGATTTTGCCGTCACTGTCGCAGGTCAGGTCCGCGATGATCGCGCGGCGAGTCGGCTTCTCGTTGAGGCGCTGGATCGGCATCACCGGGAAGAGCTGCTTCACCGCCCAGTGGTCGGGCATGCTCTGAAACACCGATAGGTTTCCGTAATAAGTATCCGCCAATCCCTTCTCGAGATCCTCGAGCTCCTCGGGCATCTCCTTGAGCTCGGACGCAATCTTCTGGATCTTCTCGCAGCAATCCCAGAACAGGCGCTCGACGCGTGCGCGCCCGCGCAGGTCGAGCTGGCCGATGTTGAACAGCGTCGAGGCGTCTTCCTTCACCTGCAGCGCGTCGTGGTACGACTCGATCACGTTCTTCTTGTTCACACCGGCCCAGACTTCGGCGAGGTCCTTCAGCACCTTCGGGTCGTCTTCCTTCACCGCGTCGGGCTTGCGGCCAATGCGGACTTCGGACGCGCCGAGCACGTCGAACACGAGCAGCGCGTGGTGCGCGACCATCCAGCGGCCCGCCTCCGTCACGATGTCGGGGTGCGGGATGCTCGCGCCGTCGCAGGCTTCCTGGATCGAGGCGACGACGTCGTTCGCGTACTCCTGCACCGTGTAGTTCTTCGAGCTGTGGAAGTTGGTCTGCGAGCCGTCGTAGTCGACGCCGAGGCCGCCGCCGACGTCGAGGATGCGCGGCTTCGCGCCGAGCTCGTGCAGGCCGACGAAGATGCGCGTCGCCTCGCGCAGCGCGTCCTTGTGCGCGCGGATCGCGGTGATCTGCGAGCCAATGTGGAAGTGCAGCAGCTCGAGGCACTCGAGCATGTCGCTCGCGCGCAGCTGCTCGACGGCGTCGACGATCTCGCTGGCGGTCAGGCCGAACTTCGATTTGTCGCCGGTCGAGTCGATCCACTTGCCCGCACCCTTCGACTGCAGCTTCGCGCGGATGCCGATGTGCGGCTTGATGCCTAGCTCGCTCGCGACCTTCACCACCAGCTCGATCTCGTGGAAGCGATCGATCACGATCACCGGCGTGCGCCCGAGCCGCTGCGCGAGCAGCGCCGTCTCGATGTAGGCGCGGTCCTTGTAGCC
>JANNKN010000825.1:0-3050 GCA_031396315.1 Deltaproteobacteria bacterium | reverse complement strand
CATGCACCACCGCTTGCTGCACGAGTATCACGGCGACCATCGCCCCGCGGTGCTCTCGCTCTACGGATTGACCGCGTGCTTCTGCCTGATCGCGATCTCGTTCACGCGGCTCGAAGGCGCCACCAGCCTCGTGTTCCTCGTCGTCGTCGTGCTGTTGACGATTCGGATCCTGAGAAACCTCGGATTCGCGTCGATCGCCGAGCCCGATATGCCCGCTGCCGCGAGCGAGACTTCGCGCGAAGACGGAGAGAAGCCGTGAGCGCGCGCATTGCATTGATTACGGGGATCACGGGCCAAGACGGCTCGTACCTCGCGGAGCTCTTGCTCGCGAAGGGCTACGCCGTGCACGGCGTCGTGCGGCGCTCGAGTGGGGAGAACTTCGAGCGCATCGCGCACCTGACGGGCCGCGTCGAGCTGCACCAGGCGGATCTGCTCGACCAGAGCTCACTGCAGGCCGTCGTCGCGACGGTTCGCCCGCACGAGCTCTACAACCTCGCTGCGCAGTCGTTCGTGCCGACTTCGTGGTCTCAGCCCACGCTGACAGGCGAGTTCACCGCGCTCGGTGTGACGCGCATGCTCGAGGCGCTGAAGCTCGTCGACCCGGGCATCCGTTTTTATCAGGCCTCGAGCTCCGAAATGTTCGGCAAGGTGCGCGAGACGCCGCAGACCGAGACGACGCCGTTCTATCCGCGCAGCCCGTATGGCGTCGCCAAAGTGTTCGGCCACCACATCACGGTGAACTACCGCGAGAGCTTCGGGCTGTTCGCGGCGTCGGGGATTCTGTTCAACCACGAATCGCCGCGGCGCGGTCGCGAGTTCGTCACGCGCAAGATCAGCGAGGCGGTGGCGCGCATCAAGCTCGGCCTCGCGGACGAGCTCGCGCTCGGCAACCTCGATGCGCGGCGCGATTGGGGTTTCGCACCCGAGTACGTGGACGCGATGTGGCGCATGCTGCAGCAGGCCGAGCCCGACGATTATGTGATCGGCACGGGCGAGAGCCACTCGCCGCGCGAGTTCGTGGAGATCGCCTTCGCACACGTGGGCCTCGAACCTCAGGATTTCGTGCGCGTGGATGCGCGCTTCATGCGCCCTGCCGAGGTGGATTTGCTGCTCGCCGATCCGACCAAGGCCCGTGAGCGCCTCGGCTGGAAAGCGCAGACTCCGTTTGCAGACCTCGTGAGGATCATGGTGGACGCCGATATGGACGCGCAGCAGAAATCGAGCGGCCGCCGCCGCGGAGGTCCGGGAACGCGATGAGCCGTACAGCTTTAGTTACGGGCGGGGCTGGCTTCATCGGCAGCCACCTCGTCGATCGCCTCGTGCGCGATGGCTGGCGCGTGCGCGTGCTCGACGATTTCTCGAGCGGCCGCGAAGAAAACCTCGCCGCCTCGCGCGCGCAGATCGAACTGCTGCGCGGCGATCTGTGCGATGAGGCGCTGGCCGCTCGCGCAGTCGCGGGCGCCGACACGGTCTTCCACGAAGCGGCGGTGCCTTCGGTGCCGCGCAGCGTCGCGGAGCCGGTGCGCACGAATCGCGTCAACGTGACCGGCACGCTGGCTTTGCTCGAAGCGGCGCGCGCCGCCGGCGTGCGCCGCTTCGTATTCGCCGCGTCGTCGTCGGCCTACGGAAACACCGAGACTCTGCCCAAGCGGGAGGAGATGCCGCCCACGCCCGAATCGCCGTACGCGCTCCAGAAGCTCGCGGGCGAGGAATACTGCCGGCTGTATACGAAGCTGTTCGGCTTCGAGACGGTCGCCCTGCGCTACTTCAACGTGTTCGGGCCGCGCCAGAATCCGCAGAGCGAATACGCAGCGGTCGTGCCGCGCTTCATCACCGCCTGCCTCGCCGGCAAGCCGCCGGTGATCTATGGCGACGGGGAGCAGACGCGCGATTTCACCTTCATCGGGGACGTCGTCGAGGCGAATCTGCTCGCCGCTGCCAGCGTGCAGGCGGTGGGCACGGTGATGAACGTCGCCGGCGGGCGCCGCATCTCGCTGAACGAGTTGTTACGGGCGATCCAGGACATCGCGGGAACTCGCCAGACGCCGCGCTACGAGCCCGTGCGCGCCGGAGACGTGCGCGACAGCCTCGCGAGCCTCGAGCGCGCCCTGAGCCTGCTCGGCTTCCATCCGCGCACGAGCTTGCTCGACGGTCTCGCCGTCACGATCGAAAGCTACAAGGGAGCGGCGGCGTCATGAACGTCTGCGTGATCGGCACCGGCTACGTCGGCCTCGTGACGGGGGCGTGCTTCGCCGAGTTCGGCGTGTCGGTGATCTGCGCCGACAAGGACGCCGCGAAAATCGAGTCGCTGCGCGCCGGGAAGATTCCGATCTACGAGCCCGGCCTCGACGCGCTCGTCGCGCGCAACGTCGAGCAGGGGCGGCTCTCGTTCACCACCGAGACCGCCGAGGCGGTCCGCTCGTCGCTGGTCGTGTTCATCGCGGTGCAGACGCCGACGCTGCCCGACGGCGGCACCGACCTGCGCGCCGTCGAGGGCGTGGCGCGCGAGATCGGCCGCGCGCTGAATGGCTACAAGGTGATCGTCACCAAGAGCACGGTGCCGGTGGGCACCACGCAGCACGTGAAAGAGTTGATGCGCGAGGAGCTCGAGGCCGCCGGCCGCGACGTTAGATTCAGCGTCGCCTCGTATCCCGTTTTGTTGCGCGACGGCGCGGCGTTGTGTTTTTTCTTGCGCCCGGACCGCGTCGTGCTCGGCGCCGAGGACGACGCCGCGCGCGCGATTCTCAAGGACCTGTATCGCCCGCTCTTCCTGAATGAGACGCCCTTCGTGCTGACGAACGTGGCGACCTCGGAGCTCACGAAGTACGCGGCGAATGCCTTCCTCGCGACGAAGATCTCGTTCATCAACGAGTTCGCGAACTTGTGCGAAGCCGTCGGCGGCGACGTGCAGGCGCTCGCGCGCGGCATCGGCCTCGACGGGCGCATCGGCAAGAAGTTCCTGCACGCGGGCCCTGGCTTCGGCGGCTCGTGCTTCCCAAAGGACACGCGCGCGGCAGCGCACTTCGCGCGCGCTCTCGGCGATGGCCTCG
>JANNKN010000818.1:0-2766 GCA_031396315.1 Deltaproteobacteria bacterium | reverse complement strand
TCAATCCTTCGCCGAGCGAGCCCGTGCACTTACTACAGATTTGGCTTCACCCCGAGCAGGCGGGCCTCGCACCCAGCTACGAGCAGCGCGCGTTCCCCGAGAGCGAGCAGCGCGGGAAGCTCCGGCTGGTGGCGTCGCGCGATGGGCGCGACGGCTCCGTGCGGCTGCACCAGGACGCGAGCGTGTACAGCGCGCGGCTCGAAGCCGGCGACGCCGTGCGCCACGCACTCGCGCCCGGACGCCATGCCTGGGTCCAGGTCGCGCGCGGCAACGTCGCGCTCGGCGCTGACGCGCTCGAGGAAGGCGACGGCGCCGCACTCAGCGATCTGGGCGAGCTCGCCCTCGCGGCGCGCGAGCCGAGCGAGTTGTTGGTGTTCGATCTCGGCTGAGTGCGCGCGCTGCGAGGCGGGATCGAATCCGTCGGGCGCCTACCCTGCGCGCATGGAACGAGCCCTGGGCACGTTTGCTCGCGCCGCGCTTCTCGCCGCGTTCGCGCTCGGCTGCGGCTCACCGCCGGCAGCGCTCCGGCCGCTCGCGCCGCTCGCTGAGCGAGCCTCGCTCGATGCGCTGTGCGAGACGGTGCTGCGCGCTCCGGAGGCGGCCGAGGGCACGCGCGCACTCGGGGAGCTGCTCGAAGCGTGGACGCGCGCGCGGCGCGCGTTTCCGGCGCCGCCGTGCGACGGGCGGCTCGTATTCGCGGGCGAAGACGCGAGCGACTTCGCGCCGGACTATTTCGATGCGCTCGCGCCGGCGGCGAGCTTCGACGTGCGAGGGCTACCGCGCCACGCGCGCGAGGGCGCGGGCGTGGCGCTCGTGGGCGTGCGCAGGAACGCCGGACGAGGTGCGCTCGAGCGTCACTTTCCACCCGAGGCGATCGCGCGTGCCGTCAGCGCGCTGGCCGAGCCCGAGGTGAGCGCGGATGGCAGCGTGCGCGTTCGTGTGCGCCTGCTCTCTTCGCTCCGACACGAAGACGCGCTCGTCGCCGGCGTGCGGGTTCCGCTCGCGGCCGACTTCACGGTGCCGTCCGCGGCGCTGCTTGGGCGCACCGAGGCGCTGAGCCGCGCGAGGATCGCTGGGTTGTTCGCGCAGCATCCGCCGCGCGAGGCCCAGCTTTACCTGATGGAGCCCTACGACCCCGGCAAAACGCCGATCCTGCTCGTGCACGGGCTCGCCTCGACGCCGCTCACGTGGGCGCCGCTCACGAACGCGATCTGGGGTGAGGCCGCGCTGCGCCAGCGTTATCAGGTCTGGCACTTCCTGTATCCGACCTCCGCGCCGTTCTTGTACTCGGCGCGCATCCTCCGCCAGCGCATCGACGAGGTGTGCGCATTGATCGCGGTCGAAGGCTTTGGCGACCCGCCGCCGATGATCGTCATCGGGCACAGCATGGGCGGATTGCTCGCGAAGACACTGATTACGGATTCCGGCGACGCGATCTGGCAGAGCGTCTTCACCCAGCCGCCCGAAGCCCTGTTAGGCGAGCCGGATGACGTCGCGTTCGCACGCGACATCCTGCATTGGCTGCCACGCGCGCACATTGAGCGGGTGATCTTTCTCGCGGTGCCGCATCGCGGCAGCGAGATCGCGCTGCGCGCCGCGGGACGGCTCGGTGACGCGCTCGCAGAGACGCCGCCCGAGCTCGTCGCGCTCTACGCGCGCCTCGACGCTGCGAACCCCGGCGTGCTCGTACCCGCGTTCGGGCGCGCGCTCTCACGCGGCAAGTTCACCAGCATCGACACGCTCTCGCCGCGCCACCCGCTGCTCCATTTGCTCGATGTGCTCCCGTTCGCGCCGTGGGTGACGGCGCACTCGGTGATCGGCGATCGCGGCAAGGGCCTCCCGCGCGAGCAGAGCAGCGACGGCGTCGTGGCGTGGACCAGCAGCCACCTGCCCGCCGCTACGTCGGAGACGATCGTGCCGGCGGGTCACGCGCTGCCCGCGAACCCCGAGGCGATCGCCGAAGTGCTGCGCTTGCTCGCGCTGCCTTGAAGAGCGGGCGACCCTTGCCGCGCGCGTGGCATCGCAGCCCCGTCGCGCGCTGAATGGAGACGAACCCCGATGGGCAACCGGTTCGCGGAGATCGCTTTCACCCCCGCCGTGCAGTCTCAGCAGGAGCATTACGGCTCCCGCAGCAGCTACCAGCGCTTCTTTGAAGGTGAGCCGTGGAACGATCGCCTCTCCGCGAAGGAGAGCGAATTCATCCACGCGCGCGACGGCTTTTACCTCGCGAGCGTGAGCGAGACGGGCTGGCCCTATGTGCAGTTTCGCGGCGGCGCACCGGGCTTTCTGCGCGTGATCGACGAGCAGACGCTCGCGTGGGCCGACTTCCGCGGGAATCGCCAATACGTTTCCAGCGGAAACGTGAGCGGGAACGATCGCGTCGCGTTGATCCTGATGGACTACGCGAACCGGCGACGCCTGAAAGTGCTCGGCCACGCACGCGCCCTGCCGGTCGGCAAGGACGACGGGCTGGCGGCCCGGCTCACGGTGCCGGGTTATCAGGCCGTCGTGGAGCGCGCTGTTCTCGTGCGCGTCGCCGGCTTCGACTGGAACTGCCCGCAGCACATCACGCCGCGTTTCACCCTCGATGAGGTAGAGCGCGCAACGAAGCCGCTGCGCGAGCGTGTCGCCGAGCTCGAGACGAAGCTCGCGAGCTGCGAGGCGCGCTGACGCTCGCGGGTGGGGGTGCGGCAATCGACTCACGGCGCGCTTGCTCTGCGCGCCGCCCCGAGCGCAGCATGCGCGCCACAGAGGCCTGAGCGATGC
>JANNKN010000789.1:0-4784 GCA_031396315.1 Deltaproteobacteria bacterium | reverse complement strand
GCTCGAGATGCTGAAGAACGCGAACGTGTCGGCGGGGATGGTGCTGCCGAGCTGTCAGGACACGGGCACGGCGATCGTGATCGGGAAGAAGGGCGAGGACGTCTTCACGGGCGCGCACGACGAGGAAGCACTCGCGCGCGGGATCTTCGACACGTACACGGGCACGAACCTGCGGTACTCGCAGATGGCACCGATGACGATGTACGACGAGACGAACACGGGCAGCAACCTGCCGGCGCAAATCGAGCTGTATGCAAAGCCCGGCGACGAGTACGAGTTTCTGTTCATCACGAAGGGCGGTGGCTCGGCGAACAAGTCGTTCTTGTATCAGGAGACGCGCGCGATCCTGAATCCCGAGGGCATTCTCAAATTCTTCGAAGAGAAGATGCGGTCGCTCGGCACGGCCGCGTGTCCGCCTTATCACCTCGCGATCGTGATCGGCGGCATGAGCGCCGAGTTCAACCTGAAGACCGTGAAGCTCGCGAGCTGCCGGTATCTGGACACGCTGCCGACGACAGGCAACGAACACGGCCGCGCGTTCCGCGACCTCGGCATGGAGGAGCAAGTCCACAAGCTCTCGCAGCGCATCGGCATCGGCGCGCAGTTCGGCGGAAAGTATTTCTGCCACGACGTGCGCGTGATTCGGCTGCCACGCCATGGCGCATCGCTGCCGATCGGCATCGGCGTCTCGTGCAGCGCCGACCGCCAGGCGAAGGGCAAGATCACGAAGCAGGGCGTGTTCCTCGAGCAGCTCGAGACGAATCCGGCGCAGTTCATGCCGGAGGCGACGCCTCAGGAGCTCGGCGGCGAAGTCGTCGAGGTCGACCTGAATCAGTCGATGCGCGAAATTCGTAACAAGCTCGCGCAATACCCCGTGAAGACGCGGCTCTCGCTGAGCGGCTCGATGATCGTCGCGCGCGACATCGCACACGCGAAGCTGAAGGAACGCATCGATCAGGGCCTCGGGCTTCCGCAGTATGCGAAAGACATGATGATCTATTACGCCGGGCCTTCGAAGACTCCGCAGGGCATGGCGTCGGGTTCGTTCGGCCCGACCACCGCGGGCCGGATGGACTCCTACGTCGATCTCTTCATGCAGCACGGCGGGAGCTTCGTGACGCTCGCGAAGGGCAACCGCAGCAAGGCGGTCACCGACGCGTGCAAGAAGCACGGCGGCTTCTATCTAGGCTCGATCGGCGGGCCCGCCGCGATCCTCGCGCAGAACTGCATCAGAAAAGTCGAAGTGATCGAGTATCCGGAGCTCGGCATGGAAGCGATCTACAAGATCGAGATCGAGAACTTCCCAGCCTTCATCATCGTCGACGACAAGGGCAACGACTTCTTCACGATGCTCTAGCGAGTGCCTTCTTGCCGCCCGCCGAGCGGCCGTCGTCGGGCGCAGCGAGCTCGCCGTTCGCGACTGCACCGAGCACCTTCTCGTCGAGGATCGTGACGCGCCCGTAGCGCAGCGCGATCCAGCCCGCCTCGCGCCAGCGCACGAGATGGCGTCCGACGGCCTCGCGCGTCGCGCCGAGAAGTGCGGCGAGCACCGACTGCGTGAGGTGAACATCCAGCTGCTTCCCGGCCACCAACCCGCTCGCCGATTCGCGTGCAATCGCGAGCAGGTGGTAGGCGAGCCGCGCCGGCAGGTCCGGCACGATGATCTCCGCCACGTACTGCGCGGTCCGCCGCAGCCGGGCGCAGGTGACCCGCACGAACTCGTCCCGCATCTCGGGGTGCGCGCCGATCAGCCGCATCGCATCGCGGTGCGTAACGTGGAGCAGCGTCGACTTCACCGATGCGGTGTGGGTGTAGAGCCAAGGCAATCCGTCGAGCAGCGTCGTCTCGCCGAACCACTCGCCAGCTTGCCGGAAGCGGAAGATGAAGTCGCGGCGACCGACGCTCTGGGCCGCGACCGCGAGCGCACCCGATTCGACGCACCAGAGGCCCGGAGTCTCCTGTCCGTCGCTGACGACGACGGCGCCGCGGGCGAACACCCGCTTACGCGCATTCGCGCGCAGGAGGGTGTCGACGGCTTTGCACACCTTCACCGCGTTGCGGTCGCCGCGGGTCTCACTCGTGGACAGCGCCCGGTCACCCATTCGGACATCCTGCGCCTCGCCACGGGGGCGTGCAAGCCGCTCCCGCCGCCGATCCCCCGCCGTCACCCCGATGCAACTCCTCTTGGACAGCGCCGCGAGCGACCCGCGAAGTCCACGCCGTTGCGTTCGAGCTGCTGCGACAATGGACACAGAATCGCTGGACAACTCGGCCGAAACGCTAGGTGCCCTCGCAGGTGGGGTTCCGCATGCGCCCGACTCACCGTTTCGTCGTTTCCGCGATCGCAGCAGCCGCCCTGGCTGGCTTTGCCGCGGCCGGCGCGAGCGCGCAAGCGCCCTTCGCGCCAATCCCGACGCCGACGTTCGAGAGCTGGGCGCCGCTCGGCGAGTACGAGCGCGTCGCGTTCGAGGAAGAGGGCTCGCTGCGCATCGTGATCCCGACCAAGCAGCGCAACGTCGAGATCGCGTTCACCCCGCAGCCCGTGCTCGACGCAGACTACGGCGCCGAGCAGATCGACCGCGCCGGCAGGCGCAGCGGCGCGGCGCCGCCTGCCTTCACCGCCTACACCGGGCGCGTCGAGGCGAACTCGGGGCGCGACTTCGCGAAGCTCGGCGTCTCCGCGCAGCGCGGCCGGCTCGAGGGCTTGTTACGGATCGACGGCGCGTTCTATGCGCTCGACGCGAACCTCGCAGCGGACGACTACGTGATCGAAGTGCGCGAGGTGAACGATGCCGAGGTCGACGCGCTGGCGAAGAGCTGCGGCGTCACGGCCGATGAGCTGCAGCTGCCGGCTACCGCGCCCGCGACGCCGAGTGCGAGTGCTGCGCCGGGCATTGCGGCCGCTGCCGCGCTGCGCGAGATCGAGCTCGGCACCGAGGCCGACGCGCTGTTCGTCGCGCAGGCCGGCGGCAGCGCGGCCGCGAACGCGCGCATCCTCTCGATCGTGAACATGGTGAACGGCATCTACGAAACGGATCTCGGCCTCACCAACCGCATCGTCGTGCAGCGCACGCACGTGGGCAGCGATCCGTACACGACGACGGATTCGAGCGACCTGCTCGACCAGTTCCGCGCGCAGTTCCTATCGAACGTCGCGACCGTGTACGACGACGCCATGCTGTTCAGCGGCCGCAACTTCGACGGCTCCACCGTCGGCGTCGCGTTCGTCGAAGCGAGCTGCACGCCGTGGCGCTTCGGCATCTCGCAGTTTCTCAGCCAGGACGACTTCATCACGGGCCTGATCGTCGCCCACGAGCTCGGCCACAACCTCGGCGCGAACCACACGAGCGCGGGCATCATGGCGCCAGCCATTACGGGCGAGTCGTACTTCATCCAAGCCAGCAAAGACGAGATCGGCCTCTACGTCGGCTCGGTCGGTTGCCTCGCGTTGACCGCGCAGTCGGGCACGAACGCGGCGCCGACGCTCGATCCAGTCGGCCCGCAGCTCGTGAGCGAAGCGCAAACGCTCACGATCCAGCTCGACGCGACGGATCCGGATGGGGACCCGATCACGTATGGCGCTACGCCGCTGCCGCAGGGCGCATCGCTCACGCTCGGCGGGCTCTTCAGTTACACGCCGCTGCGCAGTGCAGCGAGCTGCAACGGCATGGTGCAGACGACGGTGCGGTTCACCGCGTCGGACGGGGCGCTGAGCGCAAACGAGAGCGTCCCGATCTCGGTGAGCGACTTGAACACGAACGCCGCGCCCGTGCTGTCGGATCCCGCGGACCGCAGCACCTACGTCGGGCAGCTCGTGCAATTTCAGCTGCAAGCGACCGATGCCGATGGCGACACGATCACGTTCTCGTCGAGCAACTTGCCCTCCGGCGCGACGCTCTCCGCAGGCGGCTCCTTCTCGTGGATACCATCTTCGCCGCAGACCGCGAATGTGAGCGTGCAGGCCACGGACTGCACCGGCCTCTCGGCCGCACAGAGCGTTCAGGTCACGGCGAGCGCGCAGCCGCAGCCGCACCTCACGTCGCTCTCCAAGACGACCGGCTGGTACGGCGAAGTCATCACGCTCTCGGGTACCGCGCTGTCGGGCAATCAGGTGCGCGTGATCTTCCGGAGCAAGGACGCGACGATCTCGGCGCTCTCCGACACTTCGATCACACTGATCGTGCCGAAGATCAAGAAGAAGTACCGCAAGGCCGGCATGCAGCCCGTGACGCTGGTCCGGGACGGAGTGAGCGCCGACAACGTGCTCAGCTTCGACTACGTGAAGCCTTAGGTTCTCGAGCCGCGCTCGGAACGGCGCGAGCCGCTCACTCGGGGCGCGGTTCGCCTGGGTGGTAGGTCTTCGCACCGCCCGCGAGAAGTTCCGCTTCGCTGAGCGGCACACGTTTCGTCTGCTCCGCGAGGAAGAGCGGGAGCTGATCCGCGTAGTGCGGCGAGGCTGCGTCGAGAGTCGCGCTGCCGAACTGGTGGATCGTCTCGATCGCCTGTGCGCCGTTCGCATCCCAGGTCGCGAACAGGATCAGCGTGTCGCCGGTCTGCGCGGAGAAGCGGCCGTCGTCGCCGAGCCGGTCCGTCTCGACGGCCCGTAACACGTCAGGCCCACCGCCCGCACCGAGATCGAGCTTGCCGCGCCGGATGCGATTCACGTCGCTCCACGGCGGGTCGAGCCGGCCGTGATGCTTTCGCAGTGCGGTGGCTGCTGCGCGCAGCGATTCGAGCGCGTCGGGCGGCGGCGTCCCCTGCCGCTGCGCCATCACGATCGGCAG
>JANNKN010000708.1:0-1387 GCA_031396315.1 Deltaproteobacteria bacterium | reverse complement strand
CCGGGTTCTTCGAGCGCTTGATCGCGATCACCACGCGCGCCTTGTCCGCATCGATGATGGGCATGCCGAAGATCGGGCTCGACTTGTCAGTGCGCGCCGCGGGGTTCACGACGTCGTTCGCGCCCACCACTACGCACACGTCGCACTGCGGCATGTCGGGGTTGATCTCGTCCATCTCGAGCAGCGCCGAGTACGGGATGTCGGCCTCGGCGAGCAGCACGTTCATGTGGCCGGGCATGCGGCCCGCGACCGGGTGGATCGCGAACTTCACGTCGATGCCGCGCTTCGTGAGCGAGTCGTACACCTCGCGCACGCGGTGCTGCGCCTGCGCCACCGCCATCCCGTAGCCCGGCACGATCACGACGCGCGTCGCGTTCGCGAGATAGTCCGCGGCATCGTGGGCGGTCGCGCTCTTCATCACGCGTTCTTCGACGGTGCCGGTCACGGCTTGCACTTGCCCGAACGCGCCGAACAGCACGTTCGTGAAGGAGCGGTTCATCGCCTTGCACATGATCACGCTCAGGATGAAGCCCGATGCGCCGTCGAGCGCGCCCGCGATGATCAGCAGCTGATTCTCGAGCACGAAGCCCATCGCGACCGCGGCGAGGCCCGCGTACGAGTTGAGCAGCGAGATCACTGTCGGCATGTCGGCGCCGCCGATCGGGATGATCAGCAGCACGCCGAACGCGAGCGACAACGCAATCACGACGGGGAAGAGATAGGCGCGCGTGGGATCGAGGATCAGCCCGACGCCGGCGCCGATCGCGATCGCGAGCAGCACGAGGTTGACGGCGTTCTGGCCGCGGTACGTGATCGGCCGCGTCGGAATGATCTCCTGAAGTTTTCCGGCCGCCATCAGCGAGCCCGTGAAGGTCAGGAATCCCAACAACACCTCGACCACGATCGCGCCCGCGCGGAACGAGGTGAGCTCCCCGTCTTGCAGCCAAATCATGTACTTCGCGGTGCCGACGAGGCCGGCGGCGAGCCCGCCGAACGCGTGCGAGATGGCGGTTCGCTGGGGCACGGCGGTGAGCGGCACGCGCGAGAGCGGCACGCCGACCGCGATGCCCAACACCGCCGCGATCGCGATCCACGTGAACGACACGATCTCCGGATGCAGCAGCGTTCCGAAGATCGCGAGCGACATGCCGGCCACGCCGGCTGCGACGCCGCGCCGCGCAGTCGCCGGCCGATTCAGCCAGCGCAGCGAGAAGATGAAGAGCGTCGCCGCCGCGAGGTAGCTGAGATGCGTAATGACTTCGCTCACGACTTCGGCCCCTTCTCGCGGAACATCTTCAGCATGCGGTCGGTGATCAGGAAGCCGCTCACGATGTTGGTCATCGACGCGAACACTGCGATCGCTCCGATCACCGTGGTGAACGTGTCC
>JANNKN010000703.1:0-1583 GCA_031396315.1 Deltaproteobacteria bacterium | reverse complement strand
CCGAGTTCGCGATCATGTTCATCGTGGTGTTCTGCGCGGCATCGTGCAGCAGCGAGCAGAAACCCGCGATCTCCGCATCGCTGAGTGCCGCACCGCGCACCTCGGTGTGGAGAATCTGCGAGATCAGATCCGCGCCTGGCTTCTTGCGCCGGTCCGCGACCAGGCCGCGCCAATACACCTCCATCTCGGCGTAGGCCGAGAGCGCCGCCGGGCTCGTGAAGTCGCCGCCCGCGAGCGTCGCGAGATTCCAAGCGAGAAAGCGCTCGCGCTCGCTGCGCGGCAAATCCATCAGCTCGCACATCGTGACGGTGGGAATCAGCTGCGCGAACTCGGTGGCGGCGTCGAAGCGACCCTTGTCGCGCAGCTCGCGCGCGAGCGCGCGCGCGTAGTCGCGCACGCCCGGCTCGAGCCCCGCAACGCGCGCGGGTGTGAGCACGCGCGCGAGCAGCGCGCGCAGTTCGTCGTGGCGGGGCGGATCCATGTTGAAGATGTTTGGCGGGATCAGCGAGATGTCCGTGTCGATCAGCGTTCCGCGCGCCGACGAGAACGAGCGCCAATCGAGCAGCGCTGCATTCACGTCCGCCGCACGCGACAGCATCCAATAGTGGGGCCACACGCGGGAGTTCGGAACTTCACGCCGATAGGCGGGCGCTTCGCGCCGCAACACTTGATAAGCGGGATACGGATCGTCGAACCACTTCGCGTCGAACGGATCGAAGTCGATGGCGCTCATCCTGTCGGGCTCCGCGTTTGCATCAGGTGACCGGGCAGCTGCCGCCATCCGCCATCAGCGTGTGGCCCGTGACGTAACGCGCGTCCTCGGAGATCAGGAAGCGCGCCGCGGCACCGACGTCGCCGACCGGATCGCCGAGCGCTCCGAGCGGCATCCGCCCGAGCACGCGCCCCGCCATCGACGCATCGAGTGCGAAGGCACGCTCCATCGCGGGGCTCGCGGCGAGCGGCGCGAGGCAATTGACGCGCACGCCATCGGCTCCCCACTCGCGTGCGAGCGCGCGTGCGAAACCGCGCTGCGCGGCCTTGACCGCCGCGTAAACCGGGAGGCGCGCTTTCCCCTCGAAGCCGGCCTCCGAAGTCAACAAGAGGTAGGCGCCGCGCGTCGCGCGCAGGTGCGGGTGCGCGGCCCGCGCGAGCAGGTAGGCGCCGCGCAGGGAGACCGCGACGTGGTCGCGCACGTCGACGAGCGAGATGTCGCGCAAGCTCGCGGGCTTCGGCGAGAGGCCGCTCGTCGCGTTGTGTGCGACGGCATCGAGTCGCCCCTCGGCCGTGATGATCTCCGCGATCGCGCGCTCGACCGAAGCCACATCCGCGACGTCGCACGCGACGAAGCGCCCGCTCCCGCCCGCAGCATCGACTTCACGCGCGACCGCCGCCCCCTCCTGCGCGCGCCGTGCCGCGATCCACACGCGCCAGCCCGCCGCGCCGCAGGCGAGCGCGATGCCGCGCCCAACGCCACCGCTAGCACCCGTAACAACTACGACGCGCGCCGCGCTCACCACGTCCTCCCGCAGTCGGCCGCGAGCACCTGTCCCGTGATCCCCAGCGCGTCGCGCGCGAGCAGCAGC
>JANNKN010000696.1:0-9657 GCA_031396315.1 Deltaproteobacteria bacterium | reverse complement strand
CGCATCACCGCCTCGAACTGGCGGTTCTCGATGATCACGATCGCGACGTGGCCATCTTTCGTCGCCCACGCGCGGTAGAGGCCGTCGCCGACGCTCGGCGGGGGAGGCGGCGGCTCGCCGAACTGGCGCGGCCCGAGCACGTCGGGGAGGAGGAACGCGGCGAACGCATCGAGCATCGGGATGTCGACGCGTTGTCCCTTGCCCGTACGCTCGCGCGAGAACAGCGCCGCGAGCGTCGACCACGCCGCGGTCATGCCGCTGGTCTTGTCCGCGAGCAGGTTCGGGATCAGCTTCGGCGGACCGGTGCCGCCGAGCACGCGCGCGAAGCCGCTGCGCGCCTGGATGATCATGTCGTAGGCGGGCTGGTGCGCGTCGGGGCCGTCGGGACCGAAACCGCTGATCGCGACGTAGATGACGCGCGGGTTGTCCTGTGCGATGCGCTCGTAGCCGATACCGAGGCGGTCCATCACGTCGGGTCGAAAATTCTCGAGCACGACATCGGCCTTGGCCGCGAGCCGCAGCAGCGCGCGCTTTCCATCTTCGCGCTTCAGGTCGAGCACGACGCTCCGCTTGTTACGGTTCACCTGCGCGAACAGGCCCGTCACGCTGCCGCGGCGCTCGCCCATCACGCGCGTCGAATCGCCGGCGGGCGTCTCGATCTTCACGACCTCGGCGCCGAGATCGCCGAGGATCTGGGCACAGAACGGGCCCGAGATGATGGTGGAGAGATCGAGCACGCGGATGCCGCGCAGCGGCCCCGTGCTCTCCGTTCCGATTCCGACGCGCATTTCCGACATTCGGCCACCGTATCACGCGGGCCGCGTCGAGTGGCGAACCGCGTGAGCCCGTAGCGTGCGCGGCGCGCTCCGGGCCATCCTCCATTCCCCAGCGAAGGAGCGCGCCATGGCCGACCCGTACGCCGAGTACACCGAGCTGAAGTTCGAGCGCCCGCGGCCCGGGGTGCTCGCCGTCGTGCTCGACTCGCCCGGCCTCAACAGCGTGAGCCCGCGCATGCACCGCGAGCTCGCCGACGTTTGGCGCACGATCGACCGCGACCCCGAAGTGCGCGTCGCGTTGATCCGCGGTGAAGGACGCGGCTTCTCCGCGGGCGGCAGCTTCGACCTGATCGAGGGCGTGATCGGCGATCACGCGACGCGGCTGCGCATCATGCGCGAAGCGCGCGACCTCGTGTACAACGTGATCGATTGCAGCAAGCCGATCGTGTCCGCGATCCACGGGCCCGCGGTTGGCGCCGGCCTCGTCGCCGGGCTGCTCGCCGACATCTCGGTCGTCGGCCGCAGCGCGCGCATCATCGACGGCCATACACGCCTCGGTGTCGCGGCCGGCGACCACGCCGCAATTTGCTGGCCGCTGCTGTGCGGCATGGCGAAGGCAAAGTACTACCTGCTGACCTGCGACACGCTGACCGGTGAGGAGGCGGAGCGCATCGGCCTCGTCTCGCTGTGCGTAGACGACGCGAAAGTGCAGGAGCGCGCACTCGCGATCGCCGAGCAGCTCGCGAACGGCGCGCAGAGTGCGATCCGGTACACGAAGCAGACACTCAACGCGTGGTACCGGCAGTTCGGGCCCGCGTTCGATGCGTCGCTCGCGCTCGAGTTCATCGGCTTCGGTGGCCCCGATGCGCGCGAAGGCGTCGCCTCCCACCGCGAGAAGCGCGCACCGAAGTTCGAAGGGCCGACGGGCGAGTGAGCTGTCGATTCACATCCAGGCGTCGTCGCGCAGGCCGAGCTGCGGCCACGGCCCGTAACAGATGGGCTGGCAGTTCCCGACGCCGATGCCGCCGCCGACCGGATCGAGCACGCGCACCGCGGTGTCGCGGATCTGATGCCGCCGCCGCGCGGCGGCTGGCTCGCTGCAATCGAGGATGCGCTCGCCATCGAGATGTTGCGGGCCGCGCCACTCGCCGTGGTGGTGGCCGTCGAAGCCGAAGTAGAGGCCTGCACCGAGCTGCACGCCGGTGTCGCTCAGCACCTCGAGGGTGATCGGCCGTTCGCGACCATCCGCCATCCGCGCGAGCAATCGGCCGCCGAGCAGACGGCGGTTATCAGGGTCGAAGCGGAGCTCTGGTGCGAGATCGACGATCGCCTCCTCGCGCCCGTCCGGATGCTCGATCTTCGCAGTGACGTGCTTCTGCGTGAAGCCGGGCCCTTCGATCCAGGTGTAGTGGAGGAACATCCCGTAGCGCGAACCGTCGTCGCGCGTGAGCAGCAGCGGGCACCAGATCATCTGGAAGCCGAAGCCCGGCGGGATCGCGGGGCGCGGCTTCGTGTCGGTCGGCGGCGTGCCGACGTCGTAACGCACGCCCCAGGAGTGGTCGCGCGTCGAGACCCAGTTGTTGGGGTCGACCTCGATGCGCCGGCCATCGAGCTCGATCCAGCCGGAGCAGACACCGATCTGGTGGTATCGCACGAGCTCGGAAGTCATGCGGAAATCGTGGCGCATGAACGTACGCTCTTCGACCGCAGGCGGCAGCAGCGATTCGAACAGCCAATCGAACGCGAGCGGTTGACACGCGTTTCGCTCCAGCCGAAAGCGCACCTTGCGCAGCGGCTCGACTACCTCGTACTGGATCGGCCCGGCGAAAGTGCGCGACGGATCCTGAGCGAGCTCGCGGCTCGCGCGCACCGTGAGTTGCTCCTTACCGCGGGAGAGCGCGGCGTAGGCGTCCATCACGTTGCGGTTCGTGTACTTGCCGAGCCCGAAGCCGAGCTGCAGCGAGCCGTCGCGCGCCATCGCCATCGCGCACACCTTCTCGGTCCACGCGGGGTCGCTCGTGCCGACGTGTGCAAAAGTCTCCGCGACCTGATGCGTGAAGGTCTCGTCCGCGGGAAGGACAGCTCCGATCGGATTCGTCATGCGCGCCTCACTTTGCGTTGGGGACGTGCTTGCGTAACCCCAGTTGGACATCTGGGCGAGAAACGCAAGTACGTCCCCAACGCAATCATGCCCAGTACGTACCGGCGAGCATTTGCTCGAGGAGGGGGCGGTGCGGGATCGCGGCGTCGAGGTCCGCGGACAGGGTGGCTTCGCCGAAGTGCACGGCGCGCGATTGGATGCGCGCCATGATGATGCCGTGGCGCAGTGCGGCGTAGGCCTCGTACCAGCGCAGCTCTAGGCGTCGGCCTGTTAGGTGCGCATATTCGTCCGCGATGTCGGTGGCGCGCAAGAAGTGCGGCATGCCGGGGAGACCGGCGCCGCGCGCGATCATGTCGAAGAAAGCGTGCATGAACGAGAGCCAGCCGAGGTCGAGGCCGCGCGGGCCGAGCGCGGCCATCTCCCAGTCCAGCACGGCCGCCGGTGCGAAGCCGTCGTAGAGCACATTGCCGATGCGCGAGTCGCCCCAGCTGACGACGGTGTCGCCTTCGTCCGCGGGCCAGTGCGCCTCGAGCCACGCGAAGGCGCGCTCGATCACCGGGTAGCTGCGGCCTTGCCGCATCCAGTCGTAGAAGCGGCGCTGGTTCTCGATGTGGCGGCGCAGAGGCGTCGCGCCGGGTAGGGCGAACTCGAGAAAATGTGCGCCCGATTTCTCAGGGTCGATAGCGTGTAGCTTCGCGATCGCAGCCACGGTTTCGTGCTGGAGATTGCGCTGATCGTCGCGGCTCGCCTCGGAGAGCCAGCTTCCCATGGGGTAGGGCATGATGTCCGGCGGCACGCGGCCCGCGACGCGATCCATGATGAAAAACGGCGAACCGATGCGCACCGCATCGAGCTCGAGCCAGCGCACGTTCGGCACCGGCACTCCGCCGCGGGCAGCGAGCTGCATGACACGAAATTGCGTCGCCAGGTCGTAGCTCGGGAAGACGGGCACGTCGCGCGGATCGGGCGCGACGCGCGCGACGAACGGGGCGCTGCGTTCCGTGCCGGCTTCGCGCCACGTCGCGTCGAAGAGCAGCGTCTCGCTCGACATGCCCGTGCCCGACGGGCTCGCGAGCGCTGCGATGCGCGCCGCCGGCAGCTTCTCCGCGAGCCAGTGTTCGAGGCGCGCGCGCGTGACCTCGACGTCGCGCGTCGAGCGCTTCGGCACTTTGATCTCGTCGGCCATCTCGCGTCTCCCGAAGCCGGCGGCCGACGCTAGCGCCGACCCCGCGCACGGCAGCGAGGCGCCGAGCCGTCCGCATTCGCCCGGTACCGATCGGGTGCGACCGCGGAAACGCGAGCTACGCACCGGGGTCTGACCCCGCTGCGTACGAGGGGCCGCGGTCAGCCCATCATCGGCGCGCGCGCGGCGACGAGCGGCAGCGTCGCGTGCGTCGCGATGCCCGGCGCGGCGGCGACGACGGCGGGAATCGCGTTCACTGCGGGCATCGCGGTCATGATCATGCCGAGGCCCATGAAGCTCTTTTCCTGCCAGTCGCGCGGCGGGAAAATCTGGAACTGAGAGCGCACGTTCGGCACCCCGTCGATCTCGACGAAGTAGCCATGCCGCAGCTTGAACGGCGGCTCGACGTGCTTGCCCATGATCCATTGATAACGGAGCACGATCAGGTCGCGGCCGCGCACGCGTCCCCGCCAGCGCCCATCGATCGCGGCCACCGTGCCGCGCGGGATCGTCATGAAGCCGAGCTCGCAATCTGCAGTCGCCAGCGCGTAGTCGGCGTCGAACGTGATCTCGTCTAGCTCGGCGCCGAGCGCGTCGCCCATCAGCGCCACGGCTTCCGCGAACACGCTGCTCGCGCGCTTCGTGCGCTCCACCAGCTCAGGCGTGATCGGCTGCGCGAAGCCGACGTCTTCCTGCGTCTCTTTCGACGCGTACGCCGAGGCGTCGGCGCTCTCCAGCACGCGCACCTGCTCGACGCGCTCGCAGATCTGCGACGACACCAGCGCAAACAAGTTCGCGAAGCCGGGGTTCACGCCGCTGCCGAAGAGCGTCGCCCCGCCGCGCAGCGCCGCGGCCTCGATGCGCGCGCGGTCGGCGGCGGGCAGCGCGCCGCCCGTAATGAGCCCGGCCGTCGAGCACACGTTCACGCCGGCTTCGAGCAGGCGGCACAGCTCGTCCGTGCTCGGCCAGAGCGGGTTGTACGAGCACGCGTCGGGCCTCAGTGCGAGCAGCGCGCTCGCGTCGTTCGTCGCGCGCACGCCGGTCGCGCGATCCCAGCCGCACAGCTCCGCGGCGTCGCGGCCGAGCTTGTCGGCGCCGTGCGCATACACACCGACGAGCTCGAGGTCGGGCCGCGCCAGAATTGCGCGCAGCGCGCGCCGCCCGACGTTGCCCGTGGTCCACTGAATCACGCGGATTCGTTTCATGCGCGCAGCATATGGCGGAGCGGGCGGCGAATGAAGAGAGTGTGCCGACCGGCCGAGGCTGGAGGCGTCGATGCCCATTCGTGAAGCGACTCCAGACGACAGCGCAGCGCTGGTGGGCCTCTCGGAGCAATTTCGTCGCAGGCTCGCGACGTTCTCCCCCGTGTTCTGGCGCATGGCCCCCGATGCGCAGCAAAAGCAGGCATTGTGGTTTCGCTTCTTGCTCACGCAGCCCGACACGTTTTCGTTCGTCCACGAGGGTGACGGCGCGGCCGCGCTCGACGGCTTCGTGATCGCGCGCATGACGGCAGCTCCCGCCGTCTACGCGCCCGGCGCGCCAATCTGCTTGATCGATGACTTCTGCGTCGCGCCCGCCGAGGCGTGGCCGAGCGTTGGCGGCGCGCTGCTCGACGCCGCCGTCGCCGAGGGCGCGCGGCGCGGTGCGCCGCTCACCTCGATCGTGGCCGCACACCTCGACGCGGCGAAGCGCGCGTTCCTCGCGGCGCGCGGCTTCGCGGTCACGAGTGAGTGGCACGTTCGCGCGAACGCGTGAGCGCGGGCGGCGCCGTTCGCGCGCCCATATTCAGGGCATTGGCGCGCTCGGGGAAACTGGCGTTTCCTGAGCGCGACCTGCCGCACGTCCTCGCCACCGGAGCCCCGCCATGCCCACGACCCACCGCTCGCTCTGCCGCTTCTGCCACGCGCACTGCGCCGTAAAGGTGGACGTCGAGGACGGCCGAGTCATCAAGGTCATCGGCGACAAGGATGACCCCGCGTACGCAGGCTTCAGCTGCGCGAAGGGCCGCGAGGTGCCGCGCCAGATGCAGCACGCGGAGCGACTGCTGCACTCGCAGCGCATGCGCGCGGACGGTACCCACGAGCCGATCGCGAGTGCCCAGGCGATTCGCGAGATCGCGGACAAAGTGCGCCGCATCCTCGATCGCGACGGCCCGCGTGCGATCGCCGCGTACTCCGGCACGTACACCTTTCCGTATCCGCCGACGCAGCCGATGGGCTCGGCGTTCATGGACGCGATCGGCTCGCCGATGCGCTTCACGTCCGCCACGATCGATCAACCGGGCAAGGCGATCGCGCTCGCGCTGCACGGCGGCTGGGCGGCGGGACCGCAGACGTTCGATACCGCGGACACATGGCTGCTCTTGGGGATCAATCCGCTGATCGCGATGAGCGGCGGCGTGCCAAACACGAACCCCGCGAAGGAGCTGCACGAGGCCAAGAAGCGCGGGCTTCAGCTGATCGTGATCGATCCGCGTCGCACCGACGTCGCCGAGCACGCAGTGGTGCATCTCCAGCCGAAGCCCGGTGAAGATCCGACGGTGCTCGCGGGCCTCTTGCGCGTGATCCTCAGCGAGGGCCTCCACGACGCGCGCTTCGTAGACGAGAACGTGCGCGGCTTCGCGGCGCTGCGCGCAGCGGTCGAGCCGTTCACGCCCGAGTACGTCGAGGGTCGCGCCGACGTGCCGGCGGCGGAGCTGATCCGCGCCGCACGCATTTTCGCGCACGCGAAGCGCGGCTGCGCGAACGCGGGCACCGGCCCGAACATGGCTGGCCACGGCAACGTCACCGAGTACCTGCTGCTCGCACTGATTACGGTGTGCGGGCGCTGGCTGCGCGCCGGCGAGCGCGTGCCGAACCCGGGCGCGCTGCTGCCGCAGTTTCCCGCGAAGGCGCAGGCGAATCCGCCGTGGCGATCGCACGGCTACGGCGAGCAGCTGCGCGTGCGCGGGCTCGGCGACGCCGCCTGTGGCATGCCGACTGCCGCGCTAGCGGAGGAGATCCTGCTCGACGGGCCGGGGCAAGTGAAGGCGCTGTTCGTCCTCGGCGGCAATCCGATGATGGCGTGGCCCGATCAGAAGAAGACGTACGCCGCGATGAAGAAGCTCGAGCTGCTCGTCACGCTCGACATCAAGCTGAGCGCGACCGCGCAGCTCGCGCACTACGTCGTCGCGCCGAAGATCGGCTACGAGGTGCCGGGCCTTTCACTGCCGAACGAGACCCTCAGCTTCTTCGGCGTCGGCTTCGGCTACACGCAGCCGTACGCGATGTACGCGCCGAAGCTCGTCGATCCGCCCGCGGGCTCGGATCTGATCGAAGACTGGGAGCTCTTTTACGGCGTGGCAAAGCACTTAGGGAAAGAGCTGAAGCTCTCGTCGTCGTACTCGTGGGGCCCGCAATCGGCCGACGGCCCGGTGCCGCTCGACATGCAGAGCAAACCTACGACCGACGATCTCTTCGAGCTGCTCTGCAAGGGCTCGCGCATTCCACTCGACACCGTCAAAAAAGCCGGTCGCGGCGCGGTCTACCGCGACGACAGGATCGTAGTCGCGCCCAAGGATTCGGGCTGGGAAGGCAGACTCGACATCGGCAACGAGGTGTTGCTGGGCGAGCTCGCAGAGATCGCCCACGAGCCAGTCGAGCGCGACGCGCGCTTCGCCTACCGCCTGATCTCGCGCCGCATGCCCGACGTCTACAACTCGAGCGGCCGCGACATCCCGCGCCTCACGCGCAAGTGGACCTACAACCCCGCGTTCATGAATCCCGCCGACCTAGCGCGCGAAGGCCTCGCCTCCGGCGACACCGTCGAGATCGCGAGCGGCTACGACCGCATCCTCGGCGTCGTCGAGCACGATCCGACCGTGCGCGCCGGCGCAATCTCGATGGCCCACGCCTTCGGTGGCTCGCAGGGCGACGCGCACAGAGTGCGCGAGTTCGGCAGCAACACGGGATCCCTAACACCCGTGGATCGCGACTACGATCCGATCAGCGGGATTCCGCGCATGAGCGCGATTCCAGTGAACGTGAAGAAGGTCGCGGGGATGTGACGGAGAGCGCCGGGACCGCTTCTGGCGTCGATTTCAGGTCAGCGCCCCTTTCGCCGCGAGCCCCGCAATCCTCTCCTCGCTGTACCCCAGCATCCCCTTCAGTACGAGCTCGTTGTCGCGCCCGAAGTGAATCGCCGCTTTCGGCTTCAGCGGCTCGAGCTCGCTGAGCTTCAGGCGCCCGCTCTCGACGAAGGTGGTCTGATAGATCGAGTGCTCGCACTCGATCCAGTGGCCGCGGTGCTGCATCTGCGGGCATTCGTAGAGCGCCGCGGTGTCGAGCACTTCGTGAGCCGGAACGCCGCGGGCTTGCAGCGCGCGCTCGATCGCGCCGGCTTCGCGTTCCGCACACCATGCGGCGACGGCGGCCTCCGCGGCCGCGCGTTCCTCGCGGAGAGCCAATAGGTCTTCGCGGCGCATCTCGGCGCACAGCTCGCGCCAGTCGCGGTCGTCCCGCACTGCGATCGCGACCCAGCGGTCTTTGCCTAGGCATGCGAACACGCCGTGCGGGAAGTAGTGCTCGTCGTCGTTGCCGACGCCGCGCACGACACGCCCGTTCACACTGAAGTCGAGCACGCCCGGCGCGGCGAAGTGCAGCGCGCTCTCGGCTTGGGCTTGGTCGATGCGCTGCCCGCGGCCCGTGCGCCGCTGCTCATCGATCGCCGCGAACAGCGCGAGCGTGTTGTATCGGACGGCGATGAAGTCGGTGTAGGCGGCCCACGGGCCCGACGGGATGCCGCCGCGCTCGGCGGCGAGCGTCATGTAGCCCGTAACGGATGCCGCGAGGTTTCCGAAGCCGGTGAAGGTCCGCCACGGGCCGGTCTGGCCCATCAGGCACGACTCGAGCAGGATCGCGCGCGGATTCAGCGCGCGAATCGTCTTCCAGCCGATGCCGAGATGGTCGAGCACGCCCGGCGCGAACGACGAGGTGACGACATCGGCCCAGCGCACGAGATCGAGGATCACCTCGCGGCCCTCGGGCATGTGCATGTCGATCGAGACGCCGAGCTTGTTGGCGTTCGCGCTCTGGAAGCCGCCCGCGCCTTCAGGGTGTGGGTTCGCGAACTGATACGGCGGGATCACGCGCAGCGTGTCGATGTGCTTGCTCGATTCGACGTGCACGACGGTCGCGCCGTAATCGGCGAGCACGCGCGTCGCGCCGGGGCCCGCGAGCACCCAGAACAGATCGAGCACCTTGATCCCGTCGAACGGCAGCTTGTCGTGCTCGCCGCTCTTCGCGCGCACGCTTGCGAGCGTCGCTTCGGCGATCGAGAGCGGCTTGCGCCGCTGGTCGCCGCGCACCTCGTTCGTGTGCGCGCCGATGCGCGGCGCGCGGCGCGTCAAGCGCAGCGGCGTTTCCGAGAACTTCGCCCATGCGCCTGGCAGCTTCACGGGCGCGCCGTCCACTGGACTCGGAAGTGTTATTGCGAACTCACGCGCCGCGAGCTGCGGGCTGCTCACGATCTCGCCGAGATCGAGCACCGGCGCGACGAGCAGGCGTCGCTTCACCGATTGCTCCATCAGCTCGGCGTTGGTCTTGGGCTTGTTCTGCATG
>JANNKN010000694.1:0-6525 GCA_031396315.1 Deltaproteobacteria bacterium | reverse complement strand
CCACACCGCCGATATCAAGCCAACTTCGCGAGTTCCTCCGCGCTGATATCGAAGTTCGCGTGCACGGTCTGCACGTCGTCGAGGTCTTCGAGTGCCTCGGCCAGCTTCACCATCGTCACGGCAGCATCCCCTGCGAGGGAGACCTGCGTCGCGGCGTGCTTGGTGATCTCTGCACTTTTCGGGACGAAGCCGGCTTTCTCGAGTGCCGCGCGCACGCTCTCGAGGTGGTTCGGATGAGTCACCACGGTGAACACGCCCTCGTCCTCGAGCACGTCGTCCGCGCCGCCTTCGAGCGCGGCCTCCATCAGCGGGTCCGCGTCGACCCCTTCGAACACGACGTTTCCCTTCTTCTCGAACAGATGGGAGACGCAGCCCTGGGTGCCCATGTTTCCACCGTGCTTCGAGAAGCAATGGCGGACCTCGCTGACGGTCCGGGCGCGGTTGTCGGTGAGCCCCTCGACCAGGACCGCGACGCCTCCAGGGCCGTAGCCTTCGTACAAGACCTCCTCGAAGCTCGACCCCTCGCCCCCACCCGCGCCCTTCAGAATCGCGCGCTGGATGGTGTCCTTGGGCATGTTCTCCGCGCGGGCCTTCTCGACGGCGAGGCGCAGCCGCGGGTTGCCGTCGACGGTTCCCCCGCCCAAGCGCGCGGCGGTCGAGATCTCGCGGATCAGCTTGGTGAAGATCTTGCCGCGCTTGGCGTCGATCGCGCCCTTCTTGCGGCGGATCGTTGCCCACTTCGAGTGCCCGGACATGGATCGCTCCCCAGATGGGGAAAGCGCTAGCGCAAGGGCTCGCGGGGCGAAACCGCCCTCCCCGCGGATGCGGCCGTGTGCGCTCCGCCTCAAGCGGACCCCTCCCCCTCACCGATACGGCTCGTGGGGCCCCGCACGGATGGCGGGACGGAGGGCGCATGGCGGAAGTTGCGGTCGGCATCGATCTGGGCACGAGCAATTCCTGCGTGTCGATTGCTCGCGGCCGCAAGGTCGAAGTGCTCGCGAACGCGGCCGGCGAGCGCATCACCGCCAGTGTGGTCGCGTTCCAAGAGGACGGCGCGGTCCAAGTCGGCAACGCCGCGCGCACGAACCTGATTCTCGATCCTTACAACACGGTCGCATCCGCGAAGCGTTTGATCGGTCGCTACTCGTTCTCGGAAGAAGTGAAGAAGGCGCGCGCGATCTGCGCATACAAGATCCTCGACGGGCCCGGCCACAGCGTCCGCATTCAGATCCGCGACGAGCTGTATTCGCTGCCCGAGATCTCGGCGATGGTGCTGAAGGAGATGAAGAGCATCGCGGAGGCGCGGCTCGGCCAGCCGGTCACGAAGGCGGTGATTACGGTCCCCGCGTACTTCAACGACAACCAGCGTCAAGCCACCAAGGACGCCGGCAAGATCGCGGGCCTCGAGGTGTTGCGGCTGCTGAACGAGCCGACCGCGGCTGCGCTCGCCTACGGCTTCGGCAAGGGCCTGACGCAGAAGGTCGCGGTCTACGACTTCGGCGGCGGCACCTTCGATATTTCGATCCTCGAAATCGGCAAGGACGTGTTCGAGGTGCTCGCGACCTGCGGCGACACGTACCTCGGCGGCGACGACTTCGACGATCGCGTGATCGACCTGCTCGCCGACGAGTTCGTCGCGCAGTACGGAACGAATTTGCGCGCGGACGTGTACGCGCTCGAGAAGCTGAAGGTCGCAGCGGAAGCGGCGAAGCGAACGCTTTCGATCGAGCCGCAGGCCGAGATCCGCATCCCGGACATCGCGAAGGACGCTCAGGGTGCCTCGCTCTCGATCGAGCGTACGCTGACGACCGCCGAGTTCGAGCAGCTCGTCGGCGATCTCGTGCTGCGCACGTTCAAGGTGTGCGATGAAGCGCTGCAGCAGGCGGGCCTCGTCGCGCGCGATCTCGACGGCGTGATCCTGGTCGGTGGGCCGACGCGGCTCCCGCTGATTCGCAATCACGTGAAGGCCTACTTCCAGCAGGAGCCGCGCACCGACGTCGATCCCGACGAAGTGGTCGCGATGGGCGCTGCGATCCACGCCGCCGCGTTGGTCGGCGACGTGGTCACTGAAGAGGCTGCTGGCGGCGGTGCGTTCTTGCTCGACGTCACGCCGCTCTCGCTGCGCATCGGCGTCGCAGGCGGGCTCGCCGAGACCGTGATCGAGCGCAACACGCCGGTGCCGATCGAGCAGACGCGCTCGTTCACGACCACGCAGGACAACCAGGAGCGCGTGCAGATCCGCGTTCATCAGGGCGAATCGCGCCGCGCCGATGAGAACGAGCTGCTCGGACAGTTCGAGTTCACCGGCTTCAGGAAGGCGCCGCGCGGTCGAGTGCGCATCGACGTCACGTTCGAGATCAACGCCGACGGCATTCTCAGCGTGCTCGCGAAGGACCAGGAGACGGGCAAGGTCGCGTCGACGACCCTGACGTTCTCGTCGGGCCTCTCGGAAGGCGAGCTCGAGCAGATTCTCGAAGCGGACCGCACGAATCGCGTACAGACCGACGTCGCACCGAACGAAGAGCTCGAGCTTGCGCCGCCGCAGCAGCAGCCGCCACCGAAGGTGGAGGCGAAGGCACCTGCGCCGGCAAAGCCTGCGGCTCCGACACCGCGGGCCACGGCCGCGCCCAAGCCGGCGCTTGCCGCCCAGCCCGCTCCCGCCGCCAAGCCGGCTCCTCCTCAGGCTGTGGCTCCGAAGCCCGCGCCCGTTCCAAAGCCGGCGCCGCTGGCCGTCGCAGCGAAGCCGACTCCCGCAGCTCCCGAGCCCGACACGGAAACGCGGCGCGCGAAGCCGGCCGCCGTGATCGCAATCGCGCCGAGCGAAGCGGAAGAAGACTTGGTCGTCGAGGATGGCTCGAGCGATCTGATGGACATCCCCGACCTGAGCCTCGAGCTCGAGACGACCCAGCCGAGCGCGGTCGCACGCGACAAGCCCGCCGCGAGCGAGCCGCCTGCCGTCGAGGCGGCCGCCGACGCTGAGCCGCTCGACCTGATCGACGACCTCGAGGCGCTCGCCGAATCCGTGCCGATCGAAGAGGCCGACCTCGAGGGCATCGAGATCGAGGCGAACGGCGACCCTGACTTACCCGCCGAGCTGATGAGCGGCGCGGAAAGCCTGTTCGACCATGGGGCGGATCTCTCGCGGTATCACCGCGACGACGAGTGATGTGCTCGTGATCTCCGCGGCCGAAGTGCGCACGCTCGCGAAGCTCGTCGACGAGCTGAACTACTACCAGCTGCTCGAGCTCGCGCCGGGCGCGCCCGCCTCGGCCGTCAAGCAGGCTTATTATGCCGCGTCGCGAAAACTCCACCCCGACGCGAATCGCCAGCTCGCCGGCCCCGACCGCGATGCGCTCGAGCGCATCGCGAAGCGCATCAGCGAGGCTTATCAGGTGCTGCGCGACCAGCGCCGCCGCCACGCCTACGACGCGCAGCTCAGCGGCGGAACGACGCGCATGCCGCTGGCCGAAGCCGAGAAAAGTGCGGACAAGCAGGCGCTCGACGATTACCTCGGCAAGACGCCGAATGGCCGCCGCTTCTTCGGTCTCGCGCGCGCCGATCTCGACCGCGGCGACTTCGCGTCCGCGGCGCGCAACATGAAGATGGCGCTGACGTTCGAGCCGACGAACGAAGGCTTCAAGAAGAAATCCGAAGAGATCCGGCTTGCGCTGCGCAACGCGCCAGCGGGCTCGGCTGGGCCGCCGCCGATTCGGTGACTTCGCTCGCCTGCGGCTCGCTGCGCGCGGCGTCATGCAGGGAGCACGTACCTACAGGGCGCCCGCCGCTTGCGGCACGCTTCCAGCCCGCGGTCGTCGTCAACTCTCTTCGCTCGCCTGCGGCTCGCTGCGCGCGGCGTCATGCAGGGAGCACGTACCTGCAGGGCGCGCGCCGCTTGCGGCACGCATCGAGCCCGCGGTCGTCGGCACGGGGCGTTCCTTGCCGCGTGACTTCGGCCGGAGTCGCGGAATGGCGCGAAGTTCGGTTTCCTGTGTCGGTCATTGCGCCACGCATGGAGACTTCATGTCCACGGAATCTGCTGACTTCGCCGCCATCGCCGCTTCGCTCGACTCGATCGTGAAGCTGGACGTGCCGGCGATGCGCTTGATGTTTCGCCTCGAGAATTCGGGCGAGACGTTTTACAACCTGCTCGCGGATCGCTTGAGCAACACCGCGGCTGCGGATCTGCTGCGCAAGAACGCGCGCGAAGAGCGCGGCCATGCCGAGCGCCTGCGTCGCGCGCTCGCACTGAAGCTCGGCGGCAAGTGGGAGCCCGAGGCCGCGGACCTGACGCCCTTCGCGATCGCGCTCCCGCCGAAGATCGACGCGAAGCTCCTCGCCGACATCGTGCAGGGCGAGATCCAAGGCGACGCCGGCTACCAGCGCTGGGCCGACGCCGAGCCCGACCCCGAGGTGCAGAAGCTGCTGCGCCAAAACGGCCGCGAAGAGACCGTGCACGCCGGCCGCGTGAAAGAAGCGATCGCGCTGCTGAGCGCATGAAGCGGAGCGCCGGTCCCCTCCAACCTACGTAGTTCCTCGACGTCCCTCACGACGACCGCGGGCTCGATGCGGGCCGCAAGCGGCGGGCGCCCAAGCGGGTACGTGCTCCACGCATGACGCCGCGCGCAGCGAGCCGCAGGCGAGCGAAGCCAAAATAGAAGACCGAGAGAATGCTCGAGCGCTGGTAGCCGACGTGAACTTCGTGGGCCATTCTGCTGCCTCCCGGCGAGCAGCCTCGCCCATACCCAGGAGCCATTCCCCCATGTCCGATGCCCAGGCGGCGAAGAAGCCGCTACCGGCCGTCGATTTCTTGAAGCTCCCCGACGGCGGCGATCCTTACCTCGAAGGCCACAAGTGCGGCTCGTGTGGCGCCATCTACCTCGGAGATCGCAAGGTCTGCTCGAAGTGCGGCGTCCGCGACAAGATCAGCCCCGTGAAGCTCGCCAATACCGGCAAGCTCTACGTCTACTCGATCGTGGCTCGCTCGTTTCCTGGCGTTCAGGTCCCGTACATCTCGGCGATCGTCGATCTCGACGGCGGCGGTACGGTGAAAGGCAACCTGATCGGCGTCGATCCGAACCCCGAGAAGATCAAGTTCGGGATGCCGGTCGACGTGGTCTACAAGGACGCCCTCGGCCGCAAGGATCGAGAGGGCAACTCGTACATCTCCTACTTCTTTCAAGCGCGCGCCTAATCGGGCCGCAAGCGGAGTCTCCCCATGAGTGATGTTTACGTCGTCGGAATCGACATGCTGAAGTTCATGAAGGCCGGCACGGGGCCGGCCGTCGAGCTGCTCGGCGCGCAAGCCGCGCTGATGGCGCTCGATGACTGCGGCCTCAAGATCCAGCAGATGGAGGCGCTCTACTGCGGCAACCTCGGCCAGGCGAGCGCCATGGTCGGGCAACGCGTGCTGCAGCAGATCGGCCAGACCGGCATTCCCGTCGTGAACTGCGCGAACGCCTGTGCCACGGGCGCCACGGCGTTCCGGGAGGCCTGGATGTCGATCAAGGCAGGCGTTTACGATTGCGTGCTCGCGGTCGGCGTCGAGAAGATGGGCGCGGGCCTACTGGGCGGCGCGGGCGGCGGCACGGGTATTTCGAAGGAAGGCCTGGTCGGCTCCGGCACGATGCCGGCCGTGTTCGCGGAAGCGGGCATGGAGCACAGCCGCAAGTACGGCACGACCTTCGCGCAGTTCGCCAAGGTGTCGGTGAAGAATCACCACCACTCGACGCTCAATCCGAAGGCGATGTACCAGATCGAGACGCCGCTCGAGATGGTGATGAACGCCGAGATGATCGCGTACCCGAACACCAAGCTGATGTGCTCGGTGAACGTGGACGGCGCGGCGGCAGCGGTGCTGTGCAGCGAGAAGAAGGTGAAGGAGCTCGGCCTGATGAAGCGCGCGGTGCGCGTGAAGGCCAGCGTGCTCACGAGCGACCCGTGGCAAGAGCGGGATCTCGTGATGCCCGACGTCAACACCTGCACGCGGCTCGCGGCCAAGAAGGCCTACGAGATGGCAGGCGTCGGCGCGAGCGACATCAACCTGGTGGAGCTGCACGATTGCTTCGCGACCGCCGAGATTCTCCACTACGAGAACCTCGGGCTCTGCAAGGACGGCGAGGCCGGCCAGATGATCGACAGCGGCGCCGTCGCACTCGGCGGCAAGGTGCCCGTCAACGTGTCCGGCGGCCTGCTCTCGAAGGGCCACCCGCTCGGCGCCACCGGCATCGCGAACATCTACGAGGTGTCGACGCACCTCCGCGGTGAAGCGGGCAAGCGCCAGGTGCCGAACGCGCGCTTCGGCATGACCCACGTGATCGGGCTCGGCAGCGCCTGCGGCATCCACATCCTGGAGAAGGTCTGAGCGCGCGCTAGCGCGACTCGATTGAAACGGTCGGTCGGCGAGAGTCGACCGGCCGTTTTGAATTGGTGTTGGCCAAATGCCCGCGGGAAATCGTTTCGGACGAGTCGCCAAGGTTTAAACAGCGCGGGTGGGGAAACCCCCCCAACACCACGCGTGGGCCGGGG
>JANNKN010000688.1:0-20486 GCA_031396315.1 Deltaproteobacteria bacterium | reverse complement strand
GGCTTCTCGAACAGGCGCTTGCGTTCTTGCCACGCGCTCTCCGGGTCGGGATCCGGATCGAGAAAGACGTGCCGGTGATCGAAGGCCGCGAGCAGCTGCACGCGTCGCATCAACACGAAGCCGTTGCCGAACACGTCGCCCGACATGTCGCCGATGCCGACGGCCGTGAAGCTCGATTTCTCAGGGTCGAGGCCGAGCTCGGCGAAGTGGTGTCGCGCGCACACCCAGGCGCCGCGCGCGGTGATCGCGTACTTCTTGTGGTCGTAGCCCGCGGAGCCGCCCGAAGCGAACGCGTCGCCGAGCCAGAAGCCGCGCTCGGCAGCCACCGCGTTCGCGGTGTCGGAGAGATGCGCCGTGCCCTTGTCGGCCGCGACCACGAGGTACGTGTCGTCTCCGTCGCGGCGGTGCACACCCGCGGGCGGCACGATCTCGCCGCGCGTGCCGACGTTGTCCGTAACATCGAGCAGGCCCGCGATGAACTCGCGGTACTTGGCGTCGCCGCGCGTGCGCGCCTCTGCGGGCGAGGTGGGCGCGGGAGATACGACGAAGCCGCCCTTCGCGCCGACCGGCACGATGATGCCGTTCTTCAGCATCTGCGTGCGCATGAGGCCGAGCACTTCGGTGCGCAGGTCGCCCGGGCGATCGCTGTAGCGGATGCCGCCGCGCGCGATCGGTCCGCCCCGGATGTGCACGCCGAAGAAGCCCGCGCCCGCGACGACGATCTCGCGATACGGTCGCGGCGTCTCGAGCTCGGCGACGCGCGTTGCGTCGAGCTTGAGCGACAGGCGATAGGGGGTGCGCTCGGCGAAGAAGCTCGTGCGCACCGTGGCGTCGATCAGGCCGAACAGCCCCGCGAGCGCACGATCTTCGTTCAACGAGGGAATGCGCGCGCGATAGCGCTCGAACTTACCGCGTACGGCCTCCTCGCGTGCGGTGCGCTCCGCTCCGTGCGCCGGATCGAGGCGCGCGCGGAAGTACGCGAGCAGGAGGCGCGTCGCGATCGGGTTGCCGAGCAGCGTCTCACGCAGGGACGCCGCCGTGAGCGTGCCTTGGATTTGTTCGTAGTAAGAAAGATAGGTGCGGAGGCAGTCGACCTCGCGCCAATCGAGGCCCGCGACGAGCACGAGGGCGCTGAGCGCATCGTCCGCGACGCGGCCCTCGAGCACGACGCGCAGCGCGTCGGCGAGCCGCGGCAGCAGCGCGTCGAGGTCGGCCTGTTCGCCAAGCGTGACGACGCGCAGGGCGACCAGCGTGGCGGGCGGACGCTGCGCGGCGCGCACGGATTCACGCCTCGCGTCCACGACCTGGATGCCGAAACGATCGACGATCGGCAGTAGATCCGAGAGCAGCCGCGGCTGCGCCAAGAAAATGTTGAGCAGCGTGTCGTGCGGGGCGTCCACCTCGTTGTAGAACGCGAACTGCATCGTGCCGCTCGCCGTGTGCAGCCCCTCGAGCGCGAGCACATCATGGGCGGCGTCGCGCGGGTGCGTGTCGACGCGATAGGGCTCGGAGAACGCGTCCTCGTAAAACGCCGCGAGCTCGAGCCCGGCGTCGGACCCGACGCGCTCGCCGAGCGCCTCGGCCAGCCGGTCGATCCACGCCGAGACTTTCTCGCGCACCGCGTGCTCGAGTTGATCGAACGCGACCTCGCCGAGCTGCGGGCCGACGGGCGTGCAAAAAAAATGGATCAGCGCGGTGTCTTCCTCGATGAACGACGTGCGCGAATCCGCATGCAACGGCCCGAACTGCGCGACCAGCACCGCCTCGACCACGCCGCGCAGCTCGTCGCGATAGCGGTAACGCGGCATCACGATCGCCGCGTACATCGAGCGTCGATTCGGGTCGACCGAGAGTACGATCTGCGGCTCGTCGCTGCCCTCCGCCGCGATGATGTCCTCGATCACGCGCGCGCATGCGTCGGGATGGCTCGCCAGCAGAAACTCCGCGGGTGTCTGATCGAAGGTGGTGACGATTGCCTTCTGACGATGCGACTGCGGCGCCGCCTGCTTCTCGGCGAGAATCGCCTCGAGGCGCTCGTAGAGCAGCGGAATCTGCGAGCCCGGCGTGCGCAGCGCGCGGAACGTGAAGAGCCCGCAGACGACGATGAAGCCCGACAGGCGCCCGCTCTCGTCATGTTCCTTGACGAGCACGCGATCGAGGCGGCCGGCGCGGTGGACGGTCGAGGGGATGCGCGACTTGCCGATCAGGATGATGCGCGGGTCGGCGAGTTGCTCGCGGATCTCCTCGGGGATCTCCGCGCCCTCCAGCGGCGCCGTGAAGCGCGAAGTCTCGTCGTCGCGGAACAGGCCGAGCCCGCTGTTCGCGCGCAGCGCGACCCTGAGTACGTCGCCCGCGCCGAGCTCCGCGGCGTAGCGCCGCACACCCATGAACACGAAGTTCTCGGCGGCGAGCCAGCCGAGGAAGCGCCGGATCTTGTCGGCGCGCTCCGCGGCGCCGGAGATGAACTGCCCCGCGAACTCGACGTTCGCCTCGGATTCGCGCACCAGCCGCACCATACGGCGATGGTCGTCCGTAATGGCTTCGAGGCGCGCGAGGCGGCGGCGCAGCTCGGCCTCGAGCTTCTCGGGCTCGGCGACGCGCGGCGCCACCTCGACGTACATCACCGATTCGCGCGCGCCGCGCCCGAGCGCGAAGCCGCCGCCGCTGCGGTCGATCTCCAGCACGGGGTGCACGAAGCACTCCTCGCGCAGGCCTTCCTCGCGCAATAACAAGCGCGTCGTATCCACCAAGAACGGGCGGTCCGGCTGCACGGCCTCGATCGCGGTGCGGCCCGGCGTGTCGGGCGGATTCCAGATGCGCAGCGAGAGGCTCGCTTTGCGATCGTGCGCGAACTCGAACATGCGCCACGCGAGGGCGGCGAGGCCGCGCCCGCCGCGGGTGCGCCAGAGACGCCGATCGACGTCGCGCATCAGCGCCTCGACGAACGACTCGATCTCGCCACTGCGCGCGCTGCCCGCCGAAGCCAGCTCAGCTCGCACTGCCGCGAGCGCCTCCACCTGCCATGACCGCTGTTCCCGCACGCCACCCATCTTACGCGTCGTATCGGCAGCCGGCGGCGTTCGCGTTGACCGAGTTCGCGCCCCGTGTGACGGTCGGAGGTACGAGCCGAGGCAGCGGCGACGGAAGGCGGCAGATGAGCGAGGCGAGCGACGACCAGGAGCGCGTGCGTGCGTGGCTCGAAACAAATCTCGGGCGCGTCACCCAGCTTGCGCGCCAAGGCCGCTGGCGGCCGGTGTGGTTCGCGGACGTGGAGCGCGGCGGCGAGCGCCTCCCGCTGTGCGTGCGCGGCGACCGCGTCGACATGCCGCTCGTCTTCCCGCTCGAGCACGAGATGCGCCTCCAGGCGCTACTGCACGAGCGCGGCATTCCCGTCGCGAAGGTCTACGGCCTGATCGAGCGACCGCTCGCCTACGTGATGGACCGCGTGCCCGGCCGCAACGACTTCACGGGTGTGAGCGAGGCCGAGCGCCGCGGTGTGGTCGATGACTACTTGCAGGTGCTCGCGCGCATCCACGCGCTCGACCCGAGCCCGTTCGCGGCCGCCGGAATCCTGCGCGCCGCATCGCCCGCGGAATCCGGAACCTTCGGCATGAGCCGGTACGAGCGGATCTACCGGTCCACCAAGCGTCACGCCGAGCCGTTCATGGAGTTCTGCCTCGGCTGGCTGCGGCGCAACCCGCCGATCTCGGAGGGGCGAGAGGCGGTAGTCGTCTGGGACTCCGGCCAGTTCCATCACTTCGGCGGAAAAGTCACGGCCGTGCTCGATCTCGAGCTCGGCCACATCGGCGATCCGATGCTGGACCTCGCCGCCTGGCGCATGCGCGACACCGTGATCGGCTACGGCGACTTCGAGCCGCTCTACGCGCGCTATCAGGAGTTGTCGGGAAGACCCGTCGATCGGCCGGCACTGATGCGGCACCACTTCGCGTTCACGCTCACCAACCAGCTCGTATTCGGCGCAGCGCTGCGCGACCCGCCGCCCGAATCCGACCTAATGACCAATCTTCAGTGGTGCAGCGAGACGAACGTGTTCGCGACCGAGGCACTCGCGGAGATCCTCGAGCTCGAGCTGCCCACGATCGACACGCCGCTGCCCCGAGAATCGCGCGCCGGCGTCGCGACCGCGCAGCTCGTGCAGAGCCTCGCGTCGCTGCCGACCGAGGACGAGTTCACGCGCTACAAGCTGCGCACCCTCTACCGCCTCGCGCGTCACGTCGCGCGCACGGATGAGATCGGCGACGCGAGTTCGCGCGCGGACCTCGATGATTTGCACGCGCTGCTCGGGCGCCGACCCGCATCGTGGCGCGACGGAGAGGCCGCGCTGGAAGCCTTCGTGCTCGAAGACGCCGCGCACGGCCGCCATGACGCGGCGCTCGTGCAGCTCTTTCACAAGCGGAACCTGCGCGCGCAGCAGCTGCTCGGCCCGGCAGGCAGCGCGATGGCGCGCCATCTGCCCATTCAGAAGTTCGCGCGATCGGAGGGAGGTCGCGCGTCATGCGCATGAACCGCGTCCTGCTCGCCAGCGCGATCGCGTTCACACTCGCGAGCTGCGCCTCACCGCGCCTCACGCAAGGCGACCGCTTCGTCGTCGTGCCGGGCGGTCGCGTGTGGGTTCACGTCGCGGGCGATGGCGACGCGGCGCCGCTGCTCGTGCTGCACGGCGGGCCGGGCGCCTCGAGCGCTTACCTGCGCAGCCTCGAGGGGCTCGGCGACGAGCGGCCGATCGTGTTCTACGACCAGCTCGGCGGCGGCGAATCCAAACGTCCCGATGACGCGAGCCTGTGGAAGCTCGAGCGCTTCGTCGCAGAGCTCGCGGCGGTGCGCGCGAAGCTGGGGCTTCGCCGCGTGCACGTGCTCGGGCACTCGTGGGGCGCGACCCTCGCGGCGGAGCATGTGCTCTCGGGCGCGCGCGGCGTGAAGAGCGTCGTGTTCGCGAGCCCGTTCCTGAGTACGGAGCTGTGGGTGCGCGACGCGAACGCACTGCGCGCGAAGCTGCCGCTCGAGACGCAGGCGACGCTCGCGGCGCACGAGTCCGCCGGAACGACCGCTTCGCTCGCGTACCAGAAGGCCGCGTCCGAGTACTACCAGCGCCACCTCATTCTGCGCCGCCCGCTTCCACCCGAGCTGCAGGAGATGAGCGCGGCCGTGAACGCGCAGGTGTACGGCACGATGTGGGGCCCGAGCGAGTTCACCGTCACCGGCAGCTTGAAGGGCTACGACGCGCGCTCGCGGTTGCCGAGCCTGCGGCTGCCCGTGCTGTTCGTCGTCGGCCGTCACGACGAGGCGACGCCCGAGAGCGCGGCCGAGCTGCAGCGCCTCGTGCCCGGCGCGGAGCTCGTGGTGCTCGAGCAGAGCGCACACATGACGCCGCTCGACGAGCCCGAGGCGTTCGCCGCCGCAATCCGCAGCTTCCTGCGAACGGCCGATTCCGAGCACTGACGGCGGCCAGCGCGCCTAGAACGACACCGGCAGCGAAGCGAAGCCCTGCACGAACTCGGTGTGATGGCGCTCGGCGCGCGCGAGGTCGACCGTGTATTCCGGCGCCGCAGCGAGGATCGCGCCGATGCACAAGCGGCCCTCGAGCTTTGCGACGTGTTGCCCGAGGCAGGCGTGCTGGCCCGCGCCGAAGGAGAGCATGCGCGGCGCTCGGCGGGTGACGTCGAACGCATCGGGCTGCGCGAATTCGCGCTCGTCGCGGTTCGCGGACGCATACAGCATCAGCACGCCTTGGCCGGGCGTCAGGCGCTGGCCATGCAGCATGAGCTCGCGCGTCACTGTGCGACACAGGAACTGTGTTGGCATGTCGAAGCGCACGATCTCGTCGAACGCGTCGCCGAGGCCACTCGGATCGCGCGCGAGGTGCGCGCGCTGCTCGGGGTGCTCCCACAAGCGCACGAGCCCGTTCGCGATTGCCTTCGGCAGCGTGACGCTGCCGCCGACTACGAGCTCCGAGACGTGCGACGCGATCTCCTCGTCGCCGAGCGCTCGGCCGCCGACCTCGGCGCGGCAGTGCGCGGGCAGCGCATGCGTGGTGCCGCTGGGCGTGCGGCGCTCGTCGCGCACGCGCGCGACACAATAATCATTCAGCTCGAGCATCGCGGACCAGCCGTCGGCGGAGATGCCCTGCTGCTGTGGGTCGTGCTGGAAGAAGCGCTGCACGAGGCGATGCAGGTACTCGCCGTCGGTGGGCGGGAGCCCCACCAGCAGGCACGCGACGCGGGCCGAGAGCCGCGAGCCGAGCTCGCCCACGACGTCGCCGCCCCCGCGCGCGACGAGCGGCGCGAGCAGCGAATCCACGATCGCGCGCACCTCGGGCTCGATCTCGCGCAGATGCTTCGGTAGGAAGCGCGGGCGCACCGCCGCGCGCAGCTGCGAGTGCGCGGGCGGATCCATCGCGTTGAGCATCGGCGCGACCGGCTGCTCCTTCGTCACTACCTGGGCGGGCGCCGTGCCGCGCGTGACGGTGAAACGCTCGGTGTCGCTCGAGACCGCCCAGATGTCCTCGAAGCGCGCGAGCGCCCAGCAGTCGTATTTCGCGAGGTAGTGAGCGGGCGCCTCGTCGCGCAAGCGCTTGTAGACGGGGAGCGGGTCGCGAATTACGTCGCGCGAATACGGGTCGTACTCGACCAAGCCGCACCTCCCCGGGCGCGCGGCAGGGTGGCAGGGCGAGACGCCGGACGCGAGCGGGAACGCCCTGAATCGCCGCGAGGCTGTGTTAAACCCGTGCCCTTCTCGAAGCAGGAGCGACCGATGAGCAAGACGCGCACGCCCGCCATCGAGGGCTGGTTCACGATGGATCCCGCCAAGCCCGCCCTGCTCGGCACGCGCTGCACGGGCTGCGGCAGCGTGTTCTTCCCGCGCGAGGAGACGTTCTGCCGCAACCCGGCCTGCGCTGGCACGAAGTTCGAAGAGGTCGAGCTCTCGACCCACGGCCGGCTCTGGTCGTACACCAACAACTGTTATGCGCCGCCCGCGCCGTTCGTTTCGCCGAAGCCGACGTTCGAGCCGTACGCGATCGCGGCGGTCGAGCTCGAGCGCGAGAAGATGGTCGTGCTCGGGCAGGTCGTGGACGGCGTCGGCGCCTCGCAGCTCGAAGTCGGCATGCAGATGGAGCTCGTGCTCGGCACGCTCTTCGAGGACGAGAAGAGCGAAACCATCATCTGGAAGTGGAAGCCGGCAGCGGCCTGAGCGGCGGCGCGGAAGACGAAAGACAGCGAAGCAGGGAGAGAAGCCATGGCGGTCGGTGAAGTCGCAGTGCTCGGTGTGGGTATGCATCCGTGGGGCAAATGGGGCAAGAACTTCGTCGAGTACGGCGTCGCGGCAGCGCGCGCCGCACTGGCGGACGCGGGTGTCGAGTGGAAGGACGTGCAGTTCGTCTCCGGCGGCGAGACGATCCGCAACGGCTACCCCGGCTTCGTCGCGGGCTCGGCGATCATGAACGCGCTCGGCTTCAACGGAGCACAGGTCGCGAGCTCTTATGGCGCATGCGCGACCGGCTCGCAGGCGATCTCGATGGCCCGCGCGCAGATCCTCGCGGGCGTCTGCGACGTCGCGCTCGTGGTCGGCGCCGACACCACGCCGAAGGGCTTCTTCGCTCCGACTGCTGGCGGCGAGCGCACTCAGGATCCGGACTGGCTGCGCTTCCGTTTGTTGGGCGCGACGAACCCGGTCTACTTCGGCCTCTACGCGCGCCGGCGCATGGACCTCTACGGCGACACCGAGCGCGATTTTGCGCAGGTGAAGGTGAAGAACTCGCTCTGCGCCGTGCACAACGAGAACGCTCGCTACCGCAAGGCCTACACGATCGAGGAAGTGCTCGCGTCGCAAATGGTGAGCGATCCCCTGCGCCTGCTGCAGATCTGCGCGACCAGCGACGGCGGCGCCGCGCTCGTGCTGTGCAGCATGGAGTACGCGCGCAAGCACACGACCAAGCCCGTGAAGATCGCGGGCGTTTCGACGATCACGCCGCGCTACCCGCAGACGGTGGTCGAGATGCCGAACTTCGCGAGCGATTCGGCCGCGGCAGTGCGCGTGCCCGACGTCGCGTTCAAGGATTCGATCGCGAAGCTGGCATACGAGCAGGCCGGCCTCGGGCCTGAGGACATGAGCCTGGCCGAGGTCTACGACCTCTCCTCCGCGCTCGAGCTCGACTGGATCGAGCACGTTGGCCTGTGCAAGCAGGGCGACGCGGCGAAGTTGCTGCGCGAAGGCGTTACGTCGCTCGGCGGCAAGCAGCCGGTGAACGTCAGCGGAGGCCTCGGCGCATTCGGCGAGGCGATTCCCGCGCAGGCGATCGCGCAGGTGTGCGAGCTCGCGTGGCAGATCCGCGGCCAGGCCAAGGGCCGGCAAGTGGACGGCGCGCGGGCCGGCGTGACGGCGAACCTCGGCCTGTTCGGCCACGGCTCCTCGGTGGTGGTGAAGGCCTAGTGCGAGGGACCTGAGCCAACGGGGTCAGATCCCATTGGCTGAGCCGGCCACGCGCGCGGCGGCCGCGTCGCGTCTACTCTGCGCCGCATGCCTGAGACGACCTACCTCGAGGTGCGCTGCGAGCGCTGCAAGACCTCGTTCGCGCCCGGCACCAAGCAGTGCATCCACTGCGGCGGCGCGATCGGGCGCCGGCTGCTCGCTTTCGACGCGCTCGCGGGTCGGGGCGCTGACGTGCCCGGTGACAGCGAGCGCGAGCCGAACGCGCCCGATGAGCAGCCGAAGCTCGGGCGCATCTTGCAGCTCGCGATGATCGCGCTCGTGGTCGTCACCGCGATCGCACGCAGCTGCTTCGAAGCGAACTAGCGCGAGCTAGCGCGAGCGAATGCGAGGAGTGAGGAGACCGCGATGTCCGAGAAGGTGAAGAAGACCGACGCCGAATGGCGCGCACAGCTGACGCCGATGCAGTACGCCGTGCTGCGCGAGGCTGCGACCGAGCGCCCTTTTACGGGCGAGTACGACTTCAGCCACGACCCCGGCACCTATCGCTGCGCCGGCTGCGGCGCCGAGCTGTTCGCGTCCGATGCGAAGTACGACTCGGGCTGCGGCTGGCCCGCGTTCAGCGCCGCGAAGGAAGGCGGGGCGATCGAGGAACGCGTCGACACCGCGCACGGAATGCTGCGCACCGAAGTATTATGTGCGAAGTGCGACGGCCACCTCGGCCACGTCTTCAACGACGGCCCGCAGCCCACCGGCCTGCGCTACTGCATCAACTCGGCGGCGATCCAGCTGGAGAAGAAAGAGTAGGGCGAACGGCCTCCAGCCGCATCGACCGCGAACTCGCCGCTACTTCTCGAGAATCGCCAGCGCTTGGCGCGGACAGAGGCGGACTGCCTCGCGCGCCTTGCTCTCGAGGTGCTTCGGAACCTCGCCGGAGGTATCGTCGGATGCGCCCTTCAGGACGTGATGGAAGGCGTCGTTGTCGTCGACCTTGTAGAGCTCGGGCGCCACGTCCATGCAGACGGCATTGGCCTCGCACAGATCCCAGTCGACTTTCACCTTCATCACATCCTCCAAGCGGCCCCGAACGATTCGTTCGGGACGAACGCCGGCTTCTATACCACGGACCCTTGGAACCTGCCGGGCGAAATTTCGCGCGCGCGGCCCGTCGCCACGAGTCGCGCGAGGTGCTGCTGCATGCTGCGGCGCTCGACGGGATCCGCGAACGAGACGGGATCGCTCGGCCGGTAGACGAAGCGGTGCTTCACGATCTCGTCGAGCGTGCGCGGCGCTTCGCTGACGTAGGCGAGCAGGCGCTGCTCGCGGCTCACGATCACGGCTTCGAACTTGTCGAGGCGTGCAATGAAGGCGTCGCGGTCGACGACGCCGATGTGGTGGAAGGTGGCGTAGTGCTTGGCCTGGATGCTGCGCACGAGGCGCAGCGAACGCTCGAAGTCGGGCAGGTCGCTCCAGGCGTCTCCGTAATAAGGCCCGAAGCTCGAGAGATCGATGTCGCCGATGTAGAGCACGTCGTCGGGCTCGACGTGGAAGGCGCAGTGGCCGCGCGTGTGGCCGGGCGTGTGAATCACGCGCACGCGAACCCCGCCGCCGAGCTCGAGCACGTGGCCGTCGCGAAAGCCGGAAGCGTGCGGGTTCGCGGCGTAGAAGAACTTCTCCTTCAGCGCCGTCTCCCAGCCTGCGCCGATCACGGAGTCGTCGTAGCCGTAGATCTTCAGGAAGCCCGCGAACGAGTGGATCCCCAACAAGTCGGCCTCGTGCATTTCCCAGGGCACGTCGGGGAAGAGGTGGTTGCCCGCGATGTGGTCTTCGTGGCAGTGGCTGTTCCAGACGCGGTCGACGCGCGGCAGCTTGCCCTTCCGCGCCACCACGCCGAGCGACGGGTCGATGATCAGCGTCTCGCGCGCGCCGCGCACGACGAGCGAGTTGCCGTGGGGATATTTCCCGTGCGCTGCCCCGAACAGCACGCTCAGATTGCCAATCGTCCTGTCTTCGAGCACTTCGTCGCTCAACGGGTACCTCGGTTCAACTAGGCTCGCGCATCCAAGCATACGGAGGATGTCATGGCTGCCGCTCGCTCGTTCTGGCTCGTCAAATCGGAGCCAGAGGCGTATTCGTGGGAAAAGTTCGTCGCGGAGAAGGGCACGTTCTGGAGCGGCGTTCGCAACGCGCTCGCGCGCTCGCACCTCGCGGCGATGAAGAAGGGTGATGCGGTGCTCTTTTATCACTCGAACGAGGGCAAGCAGGTCGTCGGGATCGCAAAGGTGACGAAGGAGTCGTACCCGGATCCGACAGCCGATGATCCGCAATGGCTCGGCGTCGACCTCGCGCCGGTGAAGCCGCTCGCACAGGCGGTCACGCTCACCGCGATCAAGGCGGAGAAGTCGCTCGCGGAGATAGCGCTCGTGCGCATGTCGCGGCTGTCGGTGATGCCGCTGACGAAAGCCGCGTTCGAGAAAATTCTCGCGATGGGGAAGACCAAGCCGTGAACGAGCCCACTGCGACCGCTCCGAAATCGATCGACGTCGCGACCTCGGCGAAGACGTGAAGCTGCTCGAGGGATTGCGCACGACCCGCGCGATTCGGCGCCTAATGCCGGACCCCGTACCGCCCGCGCTGATCCGCAAAGTCTGCGAAGCGGCTACCTACGCGCCGAGCGGCGGCAATCGGCAGCCTTGGAAGTTCGTCGCGGTCACTGAGCCCGAGCGGAAGCGCTGGATCGCAGAGCGCTATCGCGCCGCGTTCGCGCAGTACATCGCGCCGGCGCAGGCGGCGGCGCAGTCGGCGGACTACCCCGACCGTAAGCGCCGCAATCAGGCCTCCGCGCTGCATCTCGCCGAGCACATGGAGGAGGTGCCGGTACTGCTGTTCGTCGCGGGCCATACGCGGCGCGGGCAAGCGCAGCTGCAGGCGCTCATGCCCTGCGTGCAGAACCTGCTGCTCGCGTGCCGCGCGGTCGGCCTCGGTGCGAGCCTCACGACGATGCACCGCAGCTTCGGCGAGGAGTGCGACCGCTGGCTCGGGCTGCCTGATGACTGCCCGACCTGCGCACTGATTCCGATCGGCTGGCCGCGCGGAAAGTACGGCACACCGCCGCGCCGTCCGGTCGACGAGAGCCTGTTCTGGGAGCGCTACGACGCGGCGAAGGATCCGAGCGCGAAGAGCACGGCGAGCGGCGAGCACTGAACGCGACGGCCGCCCAAAGCAAAGCCGGACTCGGCGCGCGAACGCCGAGCCCGGCTCGTTGCGAACTCTGGAGCGATTAGCCTTGCTTGCGGCGGCGCAGCAGCGAGCGGCCGACGAGCAGCGCGCCCGCGCCGAACACGAACATCGCGCTCGGCTCCGGCACCGGCGGCGTGAACAGCTGATCCTGGTTCGTGCGCGAGTAGTAGAGCGCCGTGTTGCCGTAGCCGTTGTAGCCATTGAAGCCGAGCACGTACTCGTAGGCTGCGAACGCGCCCTTGCTCATGGAGGCCGAGGTCGCCGTGAACGAGCTGCCGTAGACGGCTTCCCACACCGCAGCCTGCACGCCGGTGATCGCCTGCACGCGGGTCACCCCGAGATGGCTCTCGAGCCAGCTCAGGCTGTTGCCCCACTTGTCCGCGATCGTCGCGGCAAACACGAACTTGCGCACGGGCGGGCCAGCGGCGAACGACTGGCTCTCGGCAGCGGCCGGGTCGTGTGCGACGAAGTTCGAGTAGGCCGCCTTGCCGATCGTCTGGGAGAGGTCGGCGCAGAAGCTCGTGCCCTGCACGCCGTCGACGTCCTCGTGGAACTGCACGGTCCAGAAGCTCTTGGTCTGGTTGTTGAACTTGACGTTGATCACCTCGCCGGCGTCCCAGCCGAGCACGGTGAAGGTGGAGGCGAAGGACGGCGCCGCCAGTAACAACAGGGCCGCGGTCGAGATGAATCGGAGTAATCGCATGGGGAGTTCCTCGCTTGAGAGTTCGCGTTCGGTAGTTCGTGGCCGCTCGCCCCAATTCCGGTCAGGGTCCCGGTCGAGAAGTGAGCGGCTGCCGAACGAGACGCGAGTAGAGCAAGCGTCGTGCCGCGAACGTGCGCCCAGCCCCAGCATCGAGCGAAGCGCGATTGCGATTGCCGATCTGCGCTGCGCGTTGCGCATCGCCGATGCCGTGCAGCGGTTTGCGTAGTGAGCAACGCCTTTCCGCGGAATGCGGAGCGGCGTGCGCCTCAGCTCCGAGCGGCCGCGAGCGCGCGCCGGGCGGCCTCACCGCAGCGTCGCCCGACTTCGCTCGGGGGCAGCGCATCCAGCACATGCGAGAACACCTCGACGCCGATCGGAGCGCGCGAACCGATCTCGTCGAGCCAGCGCAGCCAGCGCGTGAGCGGGATCGCGCCTTCGCCAGGCAACAGCCGCGCGCTCGTGGTCTCGGTGAGCAGATCGCCTACCGGCTGCTCGGGGGCGTCGTTGATTTGCACGCTGCCGATCAGCTTGCCGGGCAGAGAGCGCAGCTGTGCTTCCGTCGTCGGGCCGCGGAAGGTGTGCCACGTGTCGATCATCAAGGTTGCGTTCGGGCGCGCGCAGCGCTCGATGATCGCCAGCGCCGTCGCGGCATCGGGAATTCCCGCCCACGGCAGGTACTCGAGCGTAATCAGCAGGCCGTGCTCCCAAGCGCGATCGCACACTCCCGCGAGCGCCTCCGCGGCTTCGTCGATGTCGACCGCCCGCCGGAACGCCTGGGCCACGTTGAGCGAGCGCGCACTGAGCGCCTCGGCGATTTCGTAGTGCTCGGCCTCGGTCGCGTTCAACTCGCTCCGAAAATCGTCGCCGGGCATCCAGTTCAGCAGAGGATCGAGATCCGCGAGCGCGAGGCCGCGGTCGCGTAATGCGCTGCGCATGTCGGCGAACGAGAAGCCCGCGGCGCGCGCGCGGCGCACGTGCGTCGGGTAAAGCGTCAGCGCCGTGAACGCGCCCGCGACGGCGGCGTCGCACAGCTCGAGGAAGCTCGCGTTGCGAAGCGTACCCGCGTGCAAGACGAGGTCTCCCGGTCCCATTGCGATTCGGTCCCCCGAGCGATTAGGCTCGACGCATGCACTTGCTCTACGTCGTGCAGAGCGCGTTCACCGTCTGGATGATGGTCGATTGTTACCAACGTGGCGCCGCCGCCTACTGGTACATGATGCTCTGGATCCCCTTCGGGCCGCTCGTCTACTTCTTTGCCGTGAAGGTTCACGACTACGATTTGTCGGCGATCAAGATGCGGGTAGGCATTGGCCGTCCACTCTCGGTCGATGCGCTGCGTTGGCACCTCCAAGAAACCGACAGTCTCGCCAACAAGCTGGCGCTTGCGCAGGCACTGGTCGAGGCGAGCGAGGACCCCGCAGAAGCCGCCGGCCTCTTTACCGAGGTGGTACGCCGCGACGGGCAGAACAAGCGCGCTCGCTTCGGCCTCGCACGCGCGCAGGCGCTCGCAGGTGCGAGCGCCGAGGCGATCGCGACGCTCGACGACTTGCTCGCAGGCGATCCCGGCTTCGCGGACGGCGCGGGCATGAAGCTGCGCGCCGACTTGTTGTGGGACGAGGCGCAGCGCGACGAAGCGCTCGAAGATCTCCGGCGCCTCACCGGGCGACTGGATTACCGCGTTGCGTTCGCGCGCCGGCTGCAGGAGAACGGGCAAGCCGGGGAAGCTGCGGCGGTGCTGGGCGAAGCGCTCGAGGGCTACCGGCACTCCCCGCGCTTCATCCAGCGGCGCGATGCTCGCGCGCGTCGCGAGGCGAACGGCCTGTTGAAATCTCTCGTCGTCACTTCTCAGGTGGCGTGAGCAGAAAGCGCTGCTCCGACGTCGCGGCGAATGCCGCCAGGCCGGCCTGGATCTCAGGCGAGACGCCCACGAACTGAACGCCCATGCCCGCATCGAGCCAGCCCGCGAAGCCGCCATCGAGGGAGGTGCGCCAACGCACTTCGCAGGGCGCTTCGACGGGCGCGCCGTCGAGCTCGAACGTCAGGGTGAGCTTCGTACCCGCACGCAGCGGCGAGCGCGCCGCGATGTACGCACCGTTCGGCGACAGATCGCGCAGCGACGCGCGGAAGACGCGCTCGCCGGTGCTGACTTCGACGGACAGCTCGATCGGAACGCGCGGCTCAGTACGCGAATCCCCGCCGTCGGCGAACGCCAGCGCTAGCGAGAAGACGTATCGCAGCTCGCGCGGCGAGGCGGGCTCGAACGCCGCCCAACGCACACCCGCGAGCGCGAGCTGCGCGATCTCGGCGTCGATCGGGCGCGGGCCGACGGGGATCGCGCAGGCGATCGGCAAGCCGAGCGGATCGAGCAGCTCCTTCCGAATGCGATCGAGCTGTTCGAGTAGAAGCTGCGCCGGCGCTGCAAGCGCACCCGCGAACTCGCGCCGCTCCTCGGCCAGCCGGACCAGATCGTCGAGCTCGAGCGCATGATGCGGATGCAGACCCATCGCGATCAGGCCGAGCGCAAAGTCGCCGAGCGCACCGTTCGGGCTGTCGAGAATGAGAATCGAGCGCTCGTACACGGGAGCCCCTTGGCACCGAGGACCAGACGAGCGCTTCGGCGGAGCGCGCACGGCGCTGGAGAGGAGCTTTCGCGCCGCTTGCGAGAGCCAGCGAGCGGGTCCTCGGCTAGGCGCGATCCAGCAGCCAGTAGGAAGCGAGGGCGTCGGCGTACTCGTTCCAGCGCGAGCCGTCGTGCGCCTTGATCCAGCGCAGCTGCACCTTGGGGTGCGCCTTAGCGAGCGCCCATAATTCTTGGACCAGTGCGAGGTTCGCGATCGGCCCGGTCTTGCGCCGCCAGCCGCGCGCCTCCCAGCCGCGCGCCCACTCGTTGATCGTCTTCACGCACAGCTGTGAGTCGGTGAAGACGGTGACGGCGGCGTCGCTCGGCAGCGCCCCGAAAGCGGCGATCAGCCCCGCGAGCTCCATGCGGTTGTTGGTCGTCGCCGAATCGTGTCCGCAGGCTTCGGCGAGGATCACGTCGTTTTCGACCCACACGAAACCCCAGCCGCCGGGGCCCGGGTTGCCCTCACACGAGCCGTCCGTGAACACGCCCGTCTTCGGGCCCGCGGTGTAGAGCGAGAGCACTTCGCTCGGACTGCGCGGCATCGCCCTAAGCGCCGACGCGGAAGTGGGTCACGTCGCCGTCCTGCATCTCGTATTCCTTGCCCTCGACGCGCAGCTTGCCCGCCGAGCGCGCACCCGCTTCGCCGGCGCACGCGACGTAATCCTCGAATTTGATGATCTCGGCGCGGATGAACGTGCGCTCGAAGTCGGTGTGGATCGTTCCGGCCGCTTGCGGCGCCTTGGCGGCGCGCGGAATCGTCCAGGCTCGCACTTCCTTCTCGCCCGCGGTGAGGAAGGTGATTAGGTCGAGCAGCGCGTAGGCGGCGCGGATCAAGCGGTTCAGGCCCGGCTCTTCCAGGCCGAGCGCAGCGAGGAACTCCTTGCGGCCCTCGGCGTCGAGCTCCACGATCTCCGCTTCGATCTTCGCGCACACGCGGATCACACCCGCACCCGTCTTCGCCGCGTACGCCTCGAGCGCGTGCACGTGCGCGTTGCCCTCCGCGAGGCCTGCCTCGTCGACGTTGGCGACGAACAGCACCGGCTTGCCGGTGAGGAAGAAGCTCGAGCGGTAGGCCTCCTCCACTTCCTTCGGCACCGGGAACGCGCGCGCGGGCTTGCCCGACGACAGGTGCGCGATCAGCCCCTCGAAGAACGCGGCCTCGGCTTGCTCTTCCTTGCGTCCCGCCTTTGCAGCTTTCTTGACGCGATCGAGGCGCTTCTCGGCGGTGTCGATGTCCGCGAGCCCGAGCTCAGTCTCGATCGTCTCGACGTCGCGCAGCGGATCGACCGCGCCGTCCACGTGCGTCACGTCGGGATCCACGAAGCAGCGCACTACGTGCACGATCGCCGCCGTCTCGCGGATGTGCGCGAGGAACTGGTTGCCGAGCCCTTCGCCCTTGCTGGCGCCACGTACGAGGCCGGCGATGTCGGTGAACTCCACGGTGGCCGGGATCACCTGCTTGGCGTGGGTGATCGCCTCGAGCGCTGCGAGCCGCGAATCCGGCACGATCACGACGCCGGAGTTCGGCTCGATCGTGCAGAACGGGTAGTTCTCGGCCGCGATGCCGGCCTCGGTGAGCGCGTTGAAGAGCGTGCTCTTGCCGACGTTCGGGAGGCCGACGATTCCACAGCGCAGGGCCATGCTCTCTGATCTCCGCTCGGCTGCGCCTCGCTGCGCGCGATTTGCGCCGCTGTGCGGCGCTGAATCGCTTGCCGGGGTTGGGCGCTCGGGGCGTCCCAGAGTGACGGATAGGGCGAGCCCTGCCAGCGGGCTCCGTCCTCTTCACTCGCGCTGGTAGTTCTCCAGGAACTCGGCGCGGAAGTCCTCGTAGCGGCGTGCCTGGATCGCTTCGCGCGCGCGCTGCACGAGGCGCTGGTAGAAATGCACGTTGTGAATCGAGGCGAGGATCGCGCTCAGCACCTCGTTCGCAGCGAACAAGTGGTGCAAATAGGCGCGCGAGAAGCCGCCGGCGCAGGCGGCGCAGTCGCAGCTCGTGTCGATCGGGTAGCCGTCGCGGCGGAACTTGCGGTTCGTGAGGCGCAGCCGCCCGCGCGACGTGAACACGCTCGCTGAACGCGCGTACCGGGTCGGGATCACGCAGTCGAACAGATCGATGCCGTAGCCGATCGCGGCGATCAGATCCTCGGGCAGCCCGACGCCCATTAGGTACAGCGGCTTGTGCTCGGGTAGCTGCGGCGCCGTGTGCGACGTGATGCGGCAGAGCAGCTCGTGCCCTTCGCCCACCGATACGCCACCGATCGCGTAGCCCGGCAGGTCGTGCTGCAGCACGCCCTGCGCGCAGCGCGTGCGCATCGATTCGTAGGTGCTGCCCTGCACGATGCCGAACAGCGCCTGGTCTTTGCGCGCGTGTGCGGTCACGCAGCGCTCGAGCCACTGGAGGGTGCGCTGTACGCCCGCACCCGCCTGCGCCTCGCTCGCGGGGTAGGCCGTGCACTCGTCGAACGCCATGATCACGTCGGCGCCGAGCGCGTTCTGGATCTGGATCGAGCGCTCGGGCGTCAGCTCCATCACGTCGCCGGTGACTTCGTTCTTGAAGCGCACGCCGTGGTCGCTGATCTCCTTGCTCTCGAGCGAGAACACCTGGAAGCCGCCCGAATCCGTGAGGATGGGCCCGTTCCAACGCATGAACGCATGCAGCCCGCCGAGCTTCTCGATGAGTTGCTCGCCTGGGCGCAGCGCGCAGTGATAAGTGTTCGCGAGCAGCACCTCGGCGCCCGTGGCGCGCACCTGATCCGGCGTCATCGCGCGCACCGCGGCTTGCGTGCCGACCACCATGAACGCAGGCGTGTGCACGGGGCCGTGCGGCGTCTCGAATACGCCCGCGCGGGCGGCGCCGTCGGTAGATTGGAGGTGGAACGCGAAGGGCTTCGACATGGAAAGCGCACCTTAGCGGGGTCGATTCGAGCGCCGCGCGGGGCGGCAGAGGCCCCTGGGCGGACGCGCAGCCCGCCCGGTCGCGCATCCCTCAAACGAGTGACGCGCAGAGCCCCCTCCGCCCTCCGCGGCGCCCATGAAGGAGCCGCGAGTCTCTCGGCTTCGCCGCGATTCTCCATAACAATCGCCTACCGCTGCGCGCCTTCGTCGCTACCGTGCTCCCATCGTGACCGACGCATTCGCCGACCGCCTCATCCGCCAGGTGCGCTCCCTGGGCCACCCGCTGTGCGTCGGCATCGATCCTCACCTGGAGCTGCTCCCGCGCGTCTTCCGCCAAGGCTCGATGGCCGCCGGCGATCTCTCGACCGCGCGCGCGGTCGAGTCGTTCTGCCTCGCGCTGCTCGCACGCGTCGCCGGCAAAGTCGCCGCCGTGAAGCCGCAGAGCGCGTGCTTCGAGCGGCTCGGCCCGGCCGGCGTCGCGGTGCTCGCACGCGTCATGGAGGAAGCGCGCCGCGCCGGCCTGCTCGTCGTGCTCGACGCCAAGCGCAGCGACATCGGCAGCACCGCGGCGAGCTACGCCTCTGCGTACCTCGCATCGGACGCGCCGATGCGCGCCGATGCGCTCACGGTCAACCCGTACCTCGGCCTCGACTCGCTCGATCCGTTCTTCGCCGCGGCGCACGCGGGCGGCGCCGGTGTCTTCGTGTTGTTACGGACGAGCAACCCCGGCGCGGTCGATCTGCAGGATCTCGTCGTGCGCGACCGCCCGCTCTACCACCGCCTCGCCGACCTGTTGCAGCCGCTCGCGCTGAAGCTGCGCGGGCCGTCGAGCGAATGGTCGGGGCTCGGCGTCGTCGTCGGCGCGACTTGGCCCGACGAGAGCCGCCGCGTGCGCGAGCTGCTGCCCGGCTCGCTCTTTCTCGTACCGGGTTACGGCGCCCAAGGCGCACCCGCTGCCGACGCGATCGCCGGCTTCGTGCGCGGCCCGACGGGCCAGCTCGAAGGCGGCATCGTGAGCGCGTCGCGCGCGATCAGCTTCCCTTCCGGGGGCGATGATGGCAGCACAGCGAGCTGGGAGGGCGCCGTGGACCGAGCACTCAGCGGTGCGATCGGAGAGCTCGGCGAGGCGGTTCGGGGCTGAGGCGCTGCGAGTGGGGCCCGCGCCCGCCGCCCTACTTGTAGTACTTGCGTACGCCCTTGCTGCGGCGCAGATGCGCCTTCTTCAGCTTGTTCTTCAGCTTCGCGCGATGGCGGGCGGACTTCTTGCGGTTGCGGTGCGGAAGCTTCGTGGACTTGCGCATGACGGCTCCGGGAACGGCCCGCGAGCGATGGCACGGGGCGAAAGAGGGCGCGCAACCTAGGCGAGGCCCCACGAAAAAGCGAGAGCGGAGCCCATGGAAGATTGCTCGGCGCATCGGCCGAGCGCGGCTCGAGAAGCGCAAGCGGCCGAGCGCCGCGCGAGCGGCGCAGGACGCGCGCAGCGAGCCAAAGGCGAGCGAAGAGTCGTAAAGTCCTGCGATGCAGACCCCCCTAGACCGGATGGCGGATTTCGACCTCACACCGGAGCAGCGCGAAGTGCGCCGCACCGTCCGCGAGTTCGCGGAGAAGGAGATCCTGCCGCACGTCGAGCGCTACGAGCGCGAGGGCCGCTATCCGCTCGAACTGATCGCGAAGCTGCCGGAGCTCGGCCTGATGGGTCCGATGATCCCCGAGGAGTACGGCGGCTCGTACTCGGACACGACCTCGTATGGGATCATCTGCGAAGAGCTCGCGCGCGTGGACTGGGTGGTCGCGTCGGTGGTCTCGGTGTCGAACTCGCTCGTCGCGCGCTCGATTCTCGCCTTCGGCACCGACGCGCAGAAGCAGCGCTGGCTGCCGGGCATCGCGAAGGGCGAGGTGATCTGCTCCGCGTGCCTGACCGAGACGAGCGGCGGCACCGACCTCGGCAACATGAAGACGCTCGCCAAGAAAGTCCCTGGCGGCTGGAAGATCACCGGCACGAAGGTGTTCATCTCGCACGCCGCGCACGCGGGCGTTTTCCTACTGGTCGCGAGCGTCGACCTCGCCAAGAAACATGGCGGGGTTACGGCGTTCCTGGTCGACCCGAAGAACACGCCGGGCCTCACGATCGGCGAGTTTCCGATGCGCACGCTGAAGCGCGACAACCTCGCCGAGGTGCACTTCGAGGAGGCGTTCCTGCCCGACGACGCGTTGCTCGGCGATCCGGGCAAGGGCTTCCCGGTGCTCGGCTCCGCGCTCGATACGGGGCGCTTCTCGGTGGCGGCGCGCTGCGTCGGCCAAGCGCAGCGCTGTCTCGACCTCGCGCTGCCGTACGCCCTCACGCGCGAAGCCTTCGGCCAGCGCATCGGCGAGTTCCAGATGATCCAGCAGAAGATCTCGGACATGACCTGCCGCACCCAGGCGGCGCGCAGCATCGTCTACCAGCTCGGGCGCATGAAAGATGCCGGCGTTCCGCGCGCTTCGATGGAGAGCTCGATGGCGAAGCTGATGGCGAGCCAGGCTGCCGTCGCGAACGCGCTCGACGCGATCCAAATTCACGGCGGCTACGGGCTCAGCGAA
>JANNKN010000669.1:0-2453 GCA_031396315.1 Deltaproteobacteria bacterium | reverse complement strand
CGGCGTGATCGAAGCGCGCGGTGCCGTCGATGCCGAAGCCGACGGTCGGGTAGAGGATCGCGTCGGGCTTTTGCGCGAGCACCGGGCGGTACGCGGCGAGATATTGCTCCGCGAACTCCTGCGGCGTCGCGGCTGGGCGCGTCGTGTGGGTGTGCACGATCGCCGCGCCCTCCGCAAAGCAGGCGAGCGCGTCGGCCGCGATCTCCGCGGGCGTCTCGGGCGCCGCGAGATTCTGTTTCTTGTGCGTGACGCCGTTCAGCGCCACCTCGAGGATGACGGGCGTACTCATCGCTTCTTGGCTCCGCGCTTGTTACTGGGCTTCGCCTTCGCCTTTACCTTCGTCGCGCGCTTCGCAGGTTTTCGCGTCGCCGCCTTCGGGGTGTGCACCACGCGCAGCCGCGAGATGCGCTCGTCGGCGATGCGCCACGCGCCGTCTTCGAACAGGTAGCGCTCGTGGTAGTGGCCCCAGCCGTCGAGCGTGAAAGCGGGCGTATCCACCCAATCGTTCATGGCCCAAATGCCGCGCGCCTCGGTCTCGCTGATCAGCTCGATCTCGGGCATGTGTCCGTGATGCACGGTGCGCGCCTTTGCGAGCACCTCCGCGAGGCCGGCGACGATCGCGTCGCGCCCCTTCCAGCCCGTGTTCGATTCCTCGTCGTGCAGCCGCGCGTTCTTCGTGAACACCGCCGCCATCGCGGAGAATTGCTTCGTATCCATCAGTCGGAAGTAGCGCGCCTTCAGCTGCTTGATCTGTTCGATCGCCGCCAGCGCATCGGCATCAGTCGGGCCTGTTAGGCGCGGCTCGAGCCAAGTGGCGATGCGCTCACACGCGCGCGCGGCCTCGGGCAGGATCTCGGCGAACGCGTGCCAGACATGGAACATCTCCTCCCATACTTCGAGGGTGACGTCGACGCCGGCGTCGCGCGCTCGCGAGGCCAGGCGCGTCGCGTCGTCGAGCAGAATCTCCGCGTCGCCCACTTGCACGAGTAGTGGCGGGAGGCCGCGCAGGTCCGCGAAGAGCGGCGAGGCGAGGGGGGTGCGCGCGTCCTTGCCACCCAGGTAGGCCGCCGCCATCTGGCGCAGCGGGCCCTCGGTGACCATCGGGTCGACGCTTGCCTTCGTGCGGATGCTTTCCCCCGAGGCGCTCAGGTCCGTCCACGGCGAGATGCAAACACCCGCGGCCGGGAGCGGCGCGCCCGAGTCGCGCAGCGCGAGCAACGTCGCGAGTGTTAGGCCACCGCCCGCGGAATCGCCGCCGATCGCGACGCGGCACGGTGCGAAGCCTTGCGCGTAGAGCCAGCGCACCGCGGCGGTCGCATCCTCCACCGCGGCGGGGTGCGGATGTTCGGGCGCGAGGCGATACGCGACGTTCAGCACGCGCAGCCGAGCGAGCCGCGATAGACGCGCACACAGCGCGCGATGCGTTGCGAGCGAGCCCATCGTGTACCCGCCGCCGTGCACATAGACCAGAACACGGTCGTCGCGCGCGCCGGGCGCGATGGCCCACTCCGCGGACACGCCGTTCGCACTCACCGCCTCGAACTTCACGTCGCTCGGCAGCGGCGTCGCCGCGCTGCCGAGCTCCATGCTGGCGCGCATCTGCGCGAGGTCGCCTTGCAGCGGATTCGCGCGCAACATGTCCACGATCTTGCTCAGCGCTTCGCTGGCCATCGCTCACTCCTTCTCTCTTGCCCGAGGTTCTCACGATGAACGACCTAGACGCAATCCGCCGCCTGATCGCGCTCTACCCGCAGCTGCTCGACGCGAAGCGCCTCGAAGAATGGGGCGGCCTGTTTGCCGAAGACGCGATCTTCGACGTGTTCGGGCGCCGGCTCGTCGGCCGCGCCGAGATTGCGCGCGAAGTCGGCGCGATGCAGCCCGCAGCGCCGCTGAAGCACGCGGTGTTCGCGCCGATCGTCGAGCTCGACGCGCCCGACCGCGCGCGGGCGTGGACCGACTTCGCGACGTTCGCGCAAGGCCCGAGCGGAATCTCGATCGCGAACTTCGCCACGTATCACGACGTGCTCGCGAAGCGCGATGGGCGCTGGCGAATCGCGCATCGCACGATCGTCAGCGCGGGCGAGAAGCCGCCTGAGGATGTGGGGGCGGTGCCGGGGTTCTGACGAAGCTGCGCATCGCCGGTCGAGCGCGCGGCCCGGGCAGTATGTGTCGGCCTAAGCGGGGCTCTCCTTCCGGGAAACGATCGCGCTCGCCACGAGCAGTCCCCAAGCGAACAGGAACTCCAGCATCAGCTTCGAGCTCTGGGTGACCAAGATGTTGTGCGCCATCGGCCGCGCGGCTTGCTCGGGATGGAGCATTCGCCCGGTGCTCCCTAGGCCGCACACCTCCCAGGTCGCCGCGGCGAAGAACGCCAGCGAGGAGAGAAAGAGCGTCCGACTCAGCCGCCCCTTCGCGCCGAACGCGGGCTGAGTGAGGACTCGGGCGATGAGCAC
>JANNKN010000660.1:0-14294 GCA_031396315.1 Deltaproteobacteria bacterium | reverse complement strand
TCCTGAAATCTCCCCAACACTTGGAGCAGCTCCCCGCGCTGCTCGATGTGTTTCCCGATGCGACGATCGTCGTCACGCATCGCGACCCGGTCTCGGTGATCCGCTCCACGATCACGATGCTCGGCTACGGCGACCGCATGCGGCGCACGCGCGTCGATCTCGCGGGGCTCGCGGATTACTGGATCGACCGCGTGGATCGACTGCTCGGCGCCTGCCTGCGAGATCGCGACAAGCTCCCGGCCGCGCAAACGATCGACGTGAAGTTCGACGAGTTCATGGCCGACGACGTGGGCACGGTCGGCCGCATCTACGAGCGGGCCGCGCTGCCGATGACGCCCGCCGCGCGCGCCGAGCTGAACGCCTTCATGGCGGCGAACCCGCGCGGCAAGCACGGCCAGCTGATCTACGACCTGAAGGGCGACTTCGGCCTCGAGCCGAGCGAAATACGCAAACGCTTCGGCGACTACATCGAGCGCTTTCGCGTGCGCGTCGAGAATTAGGCCGCGAAGCGCGCGACGCCGTGCACGAATGCCTGGAGGTCTGCCAGCCGATCGAGCTGCGCGACCACGAGGGCATCGTCTACGTCCGCGTAACCGTGCACGAGCACGTTCCGAAAGCCGACCGCGCGCGCGAGCGAGTCGCCGAGTTCGTCAGCGATCACGCGGTGGCGAGCGAGTAGCCGAAGCGAATCGGCGTTCGTGCTCGGGGGGCCTCAGCCTTCCGAGGCGCACACGTGCTGGGCCACATCGATACAGCCCTCGATCGCGGTGATGAACACGTACTTCAGTGCGGCGAGCCGTTCGCGATCCGAACGAAGCGCTGCGCGATCGCCTTCCGCGCGCGTAGGAACGCGAGATCCTCCTCGATTCGCTGCAGCAGCCTCCGCACGCGCCTCGCGTCAACCATGCCGGCGCCTCAGGTACAACTCGTCGAGGCGAGACTGGCGCGCTTCCTCGTCGAGGAAAATGCGGCGCGTGTCCGCCTGCCAGCGCACGCGCGCGGGCGGATCGTCGTCGAACAGGAGCACTCCCTCGAGAGCCACGCGGCCGGCGAGTTCGAGTGGCGCGCCATTGAGAACGAGCAAATCGACGTCACCCGACAGCAACACATTCCAGGCGGCGGGCGGCGGGCCTGCCCAGAACGCTGCGATGTCGATGTCCGAGTCCGCACGCGCACGGCCCCGAGCGCGGCTGCCGTGCACGAACGCAAATCGAGCGCCCGCACCGCGGAGCGCCGCGACGATCGCGTCGTGTACTTCGGGCGAGAGCGGCATTGCGTCGATCATAGTCGCTCTCCCCGCACAGGGGGCTCCCACCGAGCGCGTCCAGCGATACCGTGCCCGATCTGGAGGCCTCGCATGGCAACCGTCGAACATCCGCCGGGACCGCGGCGCATCGGAAACGTGGAACTGCCGCCGATCGATCAGGTCGGTTACGTCGTGAAGAACCTCGACGAGACCACGAAGCGCTACGCCCAGCTGTTCGGGCCGTTCTCGTTCATGGATTCGCCGCTCACCGGGGTGAACTATCGCGGCAGGCCTACCGACGTGAACCTGCGCATCGCGTACGGCAGCGCGGGCAACCTCGAGATGGAATTCATCGAGGTGCTCTCGGGCGCATCACCGCACGCCGAGTTCCTGGCCGCGGGCCGCGAGGGCATCCACCACATTCGCTATCGCGTGAGCGATTGCGACGCGACGATCGCGGCGCTGCGCGGCGAAGGCTTCGCGCCGATCTGGGCCCACGACATGGGCTTCGCGAAGTTCGCCTACCTCGAGCACGCGACGCGCGACGGCGTGCTGATCGAGTTGCTCGAGATGAGCGGTACACCGCAGGCGAGCTGAGCGGAGTCTGCTGGATTCGGCGCGCCGTCTGCCGGAGTCGGCAGGCTCGTGCATGCGAACTTGCGCGCATGCGCGCTTCCCTCCGGCACATCGCTTGCTCTCACCTCACTTCACGCGGCGCCCGCATTTCGCGAGTCGCCGCGTGAAGGAGGGATTGGACATGATGGAGACGAGGCACGCACCTCTCTGGATCGGCGCGGCACTGCCGCTGGCAATGATCGGCGCACCAGGGATCGCGTCGGCACAGGAGACTGCAACGTTCAGCGAAGCGACGATCTACTTCGAGCTCAACGACAGCGACGGCGACCTGGGCATCCACGGCTCGATCGACGGCGACGAATGGCGGCGCCTCTCGATCGAAGATCCGAACGAGCGGCTCATCCTGAACACGAGCGTGCTCGGCCGCCTCGCGCGGCAAGGGCTCACACAGTTCTTCTTCGAGAGCGCAGAGCCGAGCTTCGACGAGCTCGACCCGGCAGATTTCTTCCGGCGCTTCCCGGAAGGCACGTATGAAGTCGAGGGCCGGACGCTCGACGGCCGTGAGCTCGAGAACGAGGTCGAGATCTCCCACGTGATGCCGGCGCCTGCCGGCAACATCCGCATCAATGGGGTGCCCGCCGCGGTGAACTGCAGCGCATCGCCGCTGCCCGTGGTCTCCGCGCCGGTGCGGGTCGAGTGGGACGAAGTGACGACCTCGCACCCGACGATCGGGACGCCGGGCCAATCTGTCGCCGTCGAGGAATATCAGGTGTTCCTCGAGCTCCGCGGTACCGACGTGAAGACGAGTAGCGAGCTGCCGCCGGGGACTACCTCGATGCAGGTGCCGCTCGATTTCACCGCGCGTGGCAACCGCTACAAGCTCGAGGTCCTCGTGCGAAGCGAGAACGGCAACCAGACCGCGACGGAGACCTGCTTCGAACTGCTCTAGGAGTTCGCGGAACGCTCGAGGAATTAGGGCTGGAGTGGCGCCGCGCGCGCGGCCCGCTTCAGCCCGCGAGCGACTAGGGCTTCTCGCGCTCCGCGCCCGCCGCGCGTTCGTGTTCGCGGAGCCGCAGCACGACGCGCACGCTGTCGTCGACCGCGCTCGCGCGCACGTAGCCGACGGCGCGCTTCTCGCGCGCGACGAACGCGAGCACGGCGCGATCGGAGGCGAGCGTCGCGGGCGGCAGCACGCCGAGGAAGTACTGCCGGTTCCAGTACACGCTGAGTTGTTGCGGCGAGTCGCTGAACACGCCCTGCGCGAACTCTTCGCGCTCCCGGCTCTCGGCCTCCCGGTTCACGGGCACGATGCTGTCGCCGCCGGGCCAGTGCCGGCGCTGCTTCAGGTAGATCTGCGCGAGCTGGTCGCGCGAGAGCGGTGCCGCTCGTTCTTTGTGAACGATCACCACCAACTCCTCGGCGGCCGCCTGCGCCGCGAGCGAAAGCCCGAGCGCGAGCGCGAGCGTGGCCCGGCGCGCGCGCATCACCACACCACCGATGCGGTGATCAAGGCCCCGCGGCCGACCTGATCGAGAGCGTGGGTCGAGAAGCGATAGCTCGCCTTGAGGACGAGCCAGTCCATCGGCAACCAAGTGAGGCCAACGTCGCCGATCTGCGCGGCCTCGTCGGACGACGGATCGAAGTGCTCGACGCGGCCGACGGCATACAGCTTCGCGAGCTTCGGCGAGAGCCGATCGAGCGGATAGGCCGCTTCGACGAACACGCCCCAGAAATCCCGGCCCGGGATGTCGCCGCCCGACACGAGGGCTTCCGACGAGAGCTCGAGCCGCTCGCCGACGCGCAGCTTCGCGTCGACGCCAGCGAGCGTCGACCACGCCCCCTGATCGGCGGAGCCGAGCAGCGATGCGCCCAACGACCACGCGCCACGGGCGTCGCCGTACTCGATGCGCGCGCCGACGTTTCGTTCCGGCGGGTCCTCGTCGGATTCCAGATCGAAGCTGTCGACGAACTGGCCGTAAACCCAATAACTGACGACGCGTTTACCGGGATAGAACGAGCCGAAGATCGCGGCGCCTGTCTGCGATTCCTCGCCCAGCCCAACCTCGAGCAGAACCGGCTGCGTCGGCGTCCACACGAACGGCTCGGCGGGAGCGAGGTTCCAGCGGCCCACCGGCGTCTGGAATTTTCCGATGCGCACCGTGAACGCGTCGCTGAAGGCGTACTCGGCGTAGAGGCGCTCGAACGTCGCCGTCGCATCGGATTCGACGGCTTCCCCGGGCGGCCAGGTGAAGAGATCACCGATCTCGAGCTCGGCGAAGAAGCGCAGCCGGTCGACCGGTTCGTAAAGCACCAAAAAGTTCGGCCCGTCGAGCGCGAACTCGTCGGCTTCGCCCTCGATCGCGTCGAACTCGAGAGTCGCGAAGCCGCCGATCGTGAGCCCGGAATCGCCGAACTGGATGCCCCGCGCCGGGCGGTAGACGAGCGGCCCCAGCGCGTAGCTCGCGTCGCCGTCGGCGAGCAGCGGAGACGTCGCCTCGGGCTGCGGCTCGGCCGCGGGCACGGCTTCCTGCGCCGCGGCGAGCGTCGCGCTCGAGCTCGCGAGTAGCGCGGCGAACGCGAGCGAGCGCGCCGGACTGCGCATACCCGCGACGCAGCTGCCTGCGCCGCCGCTGCTCCGTCTCGTCATACGGCCGCCCCCTTGGCATTGTGCGGAGTCTGCAAAAGTTCTCCGTAACAAGCGAGGGCGCGCGCATTTGCGCGCAGCCTCGGCTTTGGCGCCACGCGCTTTTCGGCCGATCACACGGGCGACTTGCAGCCCCTCAAGCTGCCTCCGCGAAGCGACGAGAGCGTTCGCAATGTCCCTGAAAGCGAAGGTCAGCCTGCTCATCGGCGCGCTGTTCCTGATCTCGGGAGCGGCAAGCCTCGCCGTCGAGCGTTGGGTGATCCGCCCAAGCTTTCTCGCGCTCGAGCGCGAGGAGGCTGAACGCAACACCGGGCGCGCGGTGGAGGCGATCCACCACGAGCTCGACGTACTCGGCACGCTCGTGAGCGCCTGGGCGGGGCGCGACGACGTGCAGCGCTTCATGCGGGGCGAAGACGCCGCTTTCGTTCGGCGCGGGCTCGGTGCGGATGCCATGGCGAGCGCCGCCGTCAGCTACCTCGGCTTCTACCGCGCTACGGGCGAACAGCTCGCCTACCGCGCGCCCGGAGCTGGCGACCTGGGCTTCGGGCGGCTCCAGCAGGCGACTCTCCCAGCCAGTCATCCCTTGCTGCAGGCCGCGGATCCGAACCTCGTGACGGCCGGCTTGGTGAGCACGCCGAGCGGCCCACTGCTGGTCGTCTCGCGCCCGATTCTCGCGAACGCGGGAGCCGACTCGCCGAGCGGCGTGCTGATCCTCGGCCGCGTGCTCGATGCCTCCGCGGTGGCGCGAATCTCCGCCCGCCACCGCCTCGATCTCCGCATCGAGGCCGCGACTTCGCCGGAACCGGCGGGCAGCGAGGCCGGCCCGCCGCTCGACTGGGAGCCAGGCCAACCGCGCCGTGCGACGGTGGTTCAGCTCGACGCTGCGGGCGTGAGCCTGATCGGTCAAACCGCGGTCGCAGACCTGCACGGCGAACCCATCCTCACGCTGACCGTGACGACGCCGCGCGCAATCTCCGCGCGCGGCGATCAAGCCTCGCGCATCGCACTCATTACGCTCGGCGCGGTCGGCGTCGCGGTGCTCGCGGTGCTGATCGGGCTCGTTCACGTCACGGTGTTACGCCCGATCGCGCAGCTCACGCAGCACGCCGTCGCGCTCGGCAAGGACGAAGCGCAGAGCGCCCCGCTGCGGCTCGCACGCTCGGACGAGCTCGGTTTGCTGGCAACCGAGTTCGATCGCATGACGGCTCGGCTCGCCGAGGCGCGCCAGCGTCTCGTCGATCAATCCTTCGTCTCCGGCAAGGCCGACATGGCGGCTGGCATCCTGCACAACCTCGGCAACGCCGTCACGCCCGTCGCAGTGCGGCTCGAAACGCTGCGCGCGCAGCTGAAGGCTGCGCCGCTCGACGATCTCGAATCCGCGATCCAAGAGCTCGATGCCGACAGCGCGACGCCCGAGCGGCGCGGCGACCTGGCTCGCTTCGTCGCGCTCGCGAGCCTCGAGCTCGTGTCGATCGTCCGCAGCGTCACCGAAGGCATCGCCACCACCTTTGGTCAAGTGGCGCACGTGCAGCAGATCCTCACAGACCAAGGCCGCTACAGCCGCATGGGCGCCTCGAGCGAGCGCGTCGAAATCGAGCGCATCGTGCACGAAATTGCGGACGGCCTGAGCCCCGAGCTGCGCAGTGCGGCCTCCGTGGTGGTCGACGCGAGCCTCTCGGCGATGGGCCCGGTGTGTGGGCCGCGCGTCACGATTCAACAAGTCGTCGGGAACCTGCTGCTCAATGCCGCGGAGTCGATTCGCAACCAGGGGCGCGCGGCCGGACGAATTTGGGTGCGCGCGGAGCGAGCGTCGGATGCAGACGCCGCAATCGCGCACATCGTGTTCGAGGACGACGGCAGCGGGATCGCGCCGGCTGATCTCGCGCGCATGTTCGAGCGCCGCTTCTCGACCAAACGGCGCGGCTCGGGCCTTGGTCTGCACTGGAGCGCGAACGCGGTCGCGGCGCTGGGTGGACGGCTCTACGCCGAGAGTCGCGGCGTCGGGCTCGGCGCCGCGCTGCATCTGCTCCTGCCCCTCGCCGAATCTGCGCGTGCAGTGCAACGTGCGGACGACCGATGACGGACGCCATGCGGCAACCCGATCCCGTTCGCGTGCTCGTCGTCGATGACGAGCCGAGTATGCTCGCCGCGTATCGCGAAGTGCTGAGCGGCATCGCGCCCGTAGGCACGAACGAGGTCGATCGCTTGCGCGCGCGCTTGTTCAAGCGGTCGGCTCCAGCCGGAGAGCCGATCACGCAATTCGAGGTGCATTCGGCCGCGCAGGCGGAAGCGGGCGTCGAGCGGGTACGCGAACAGCTCGCGAGCGGCCGCGGCTTCGATCTCGTCTTCCTCGACATGCGCATGCCGCCCGGTCACGACGGCGCCTGGGCCGCAGAGGCGCTGCGTGCGCTCGATCCAAACCTCGACATCGTGATCGCGACCGCGTACTCCGACACGGACCCCGCGCAGCTCGCGATGCGCATCCCTCCAGCGGAGAAGCTCTTTTACCTCCAGAAGCCGTTTCACGCGCACGAAGTGCGGCAGCTTGCCGTCGCGCTCGGCAAGAAAGCCCGCGCCGAGACGCATCTGCGGCAGCTGGCTTACTTCGATCCGCTGACGGGCCTCGTCAATCGCGTGCGCATTCGCGAGCAGCTTGCGCTTGCGCTCGCGGCGCCGCGCACAGTCGAAACGCTCGGCGTGCTGTGCATCGACCTCGACAACTTCAAGCGCATCAACGACACGCTCGGACACAGCGTGGGCGACGAAGTGCTCGTAGCCACCGCGCAACGGCTGCGAGACGCGGTCGGTGAGTACGGGCTCGCACGCCTCGGCGGCGATGAGTTCCTGGTGGTCGCACCGCGGCTCGCCGAGCCCGGCCGCGCCGAAGCGCTCGCGACCCGAGTCGCACGCGCGCTGGCCGAGCCCGTGCGCGTGGGCACGCATCAATTCACGATCACGCCGAGCATTGGCATCGCTCTCGCGCCGCGGGACGGCGACGACGTCGAGACACTTTTGCGCAACGCCGATCTCGCGATGTACTTCGCCAAACGCAGCGGCCGCGCGACCTTCCGCCTCTACGACCGCAGCATGAACGAGCGCGCGCTCCAACAGCTGACGCTCGAGAACCGCCTGCGCGGCGCGATCGATCGCGGCGAGTTGTCACTTCACTATCAGCCGCAGCTCGACCTGAGAAGTGGCCGCGTCGCCGGGATGGAGGCACTGGTGCGCTGGCGCAGCCCGGAGCTCGGCGACGTACCGCCGCTCGAGTTCATCCCGCTGGCCGAGGACACGGGCCTGATTCACGCACTCGGCGAATGGGTGCTGAGCACGGCCTGTGCGCAGGCGAGCTCGTGGATCGCGGCGGGGCTGCCACTCGAGCGCATCGCCGTGAACGTCTCGGCGTTGCAGCTCGCGCGCCCCGAATTCGCAGCCGAGGTCGAGCGCGCTCTGGCGCACAGCGGGCTCGCGGCGAGTGCGCTCGAGCTCGAGCTCACCGAGACCGCGCTCGTCGCGAACCTCGACAGCGCGCGCGGAATGCTGGCGCGGCTGCGCGCACTCGGCGTACAGATCGCGATCGACGATTTCGGCATCGGTTACTCGAACATGAACCAGCTCAAGCAGCTCGCGATCGATCGCGTGAAGATGGATCGCTCGTTCGTCAGTGGGATTGATTCGAGCGACCGCGATCGCGCGATCGCCGCCGCGATCCTCGCGATGGCGCACGAGATGGACTTGCGCGTGACCGCGGAAGGCGTCGAAGACGAAGGGCAACTCGAGGTGCTCGAAGCGCAGCACTGCGACGAGATCCAGGGTTACCTCGTGGCGCGGCCGATGGCGACCCTCGAAGCCGGTGAGTACCTGCGCGGCTTCACGACGGGGAAGCGCGCACCCCGCTGAGCGCCGACCCCACTCAGGTTGCGGTGATCCCCGGCACTTCGATCTCGCACAGCACGGCGAGCGCGACGATCAGGCCCGCGAACTCGAGAAACGCGCGGCGATCGGACTCCGCGGGCGCAGCCTTCTCGAAGGCGCGCCAGACGACGGCGAGGCCGAGCAGCAGCAGCATGCCCTCCTCGGTGACGAAGAATGCGACGGCAACGAGCGCCGCGAGGCCCCAGCGCTCGCGCTGCGCCAGCGCGCGCATCCCGCGGCCCCCATCGAGCTGCCAGACTGGGATTAGGTTGAACAGATTGATCAGCGCGCCGGCGTGCGCGAGGCCGGCGAATACGCCGTGCTCCGTGATGAGGTAGAGCGCGTAGGCGAGGAACGCTGCCGCGAGCCCCCAGATCGGCCCGGCGAGGCCGACACGTGCGTCTTCGCGCGGGCTCGCGGGGTACTGCTTCAGGCGAATGAACGCGCCGAGGCCCGGGATGAACATCGGCGCGCTCGCTTTGATACCGAGCTGACGCAGCGCCGCGACGTGTCCCATCTCGTGGATGTAAATCATCACGACGAAGCCGAGCGCGAACTTCCAGCCCCACAGCGTCCAGTAGACGCCGAGCGCGAGTAACATCGAGAAGAACGTGCTGCCCTTCGTGAGGCCGAGCAGAAGCAGCTTGCCCTTCGTGAGCACGAAGCCGAGCACGAACTTGAATTTCCATAACAAGAGGCCGAGGCCACCGAGCGGTGCGAGCCATTTCGGCAGCTTGCCCATGCCGGCTCTCGGCGCCCCTTCGAGCTGCTTCGAGAGCTGCTCGACGCGCGCGCGGACGCCTTCTGCTTGCGACGCGCCGGGAGGCAAGAGCTCGAGTGCGCTGCGCCACGCCGCGACGGCGTCCGCGGTGCGCCCCGCCGCACTCGCGCCGTCCGCGTCAGCAGCTAGCCCGCGCAGCTTTTCGGCGTGTACTAAGCGGCCGCACGCCGGGCACGCGAGCAAGGCCGGCGACAGCTCGATGCCACATCCTTCGCAGCGCTTCGTCGCATGCACTCGGTCAGGCACTCGGCTTCGCAGGGGTCGCTTGCGCGAGGCTGAACGGCCCTGCGACGCCGATTTCGACGTGCTTCGTGATCGTCCACGCCTGATACAGCCCGAAGCCGATGATCAGGATGCCGATCACGTTCTCGAATCCCTGCGCGAAGGGCAGAGCGAGCGAGCCGATCACGGCGACGAGAAGCCTTACGGCGGCTGGGGCGGCCGCGAGCTCGCCCGCGCCTGGCTCCGCGAACCCGGCCATGAGATCCGGCACGTAATTCGCGGCGATCCAAAAATAGGTGAGCATCACCGCGAGCACCTGATAGCCGAGGCCGCCGCGTCCACCCGAGCCGCGCATCACTCCCGTCCCCACGCCCCAGCCGATCGCGATCGCGAGGATGCCGAGTTCGTAGTTGGTGGCCGCGCGCACGCCGTACCAAACAGCTGCGCCGACGAGGCCAGCGCCCGAGCCGAGCGCCAGCGCCTTTACGAGTCCGGCGAAGCCTGGGCGCTGATTCAATGCGAGCTCGAGCTGCGCCTTACAGCGTTCGCACGCGATCTGCGTGCCCAGCGTGTAGTAGCTGCTCGCGATCGGCTGACGACACACGCCGCAGCTGGCGCTGGTCGGCGTGCCCGCCGTCTCGAACTGAAGCGGAGCCTGCTGCGCGTCGCTCATTGCGCCTCCAAGTCGAGCCATCCTAACACGGCACTGCGCGTGTACGATCGGCGTTCACTCGAATGGGGGCCTCGATGGATCTCGAACTCGCGGGCAAGACGGTCGTTGTTACGGGCGGCAGCGGCGGAATCGGGCGCGGGCTCGTGCTCGAGTTCGCGCGCGAAGGCGCGAACGTGGTGATCGCGACGCGCGACGCGAAGAAGGGGCAAGAGGTCGCGGACGCCTGCGCGGGCCTCGCGGGCAAAGCCGCGCTCGTGCGCACCGATGTGACCGACAAGTCCTCGGTCGAGGCGATGGCCGCCGAGGCCGAGCGCCGCTTCGGCCCGATCGACGTGCTCGTCAACAACGCCGGCGGCGTCGCCTACCCGCGGCTCTTCCTCGACAAGCCGCAGGACGAGGCCGAGTGGGAGGTGAACCTCAACGTCTGGGGCGTGTTTCACTGTACGCGCGTAATTGGCGCCGGCATGGTTGAGCGCAAGCGCGGGGCGATCGTGAACATCACCTCGAACTCCGCGCTCGTACCGTCGGCGGGCAACATGGTCGCGACCTACGCCGGCACGAAGGGCTTCGTGATGTCGTTCTCGAAGGCCGTCGCCTTCGAGTGGGGCCCCCTCGGCGTACGCATCAACTGCGTTGCGCCGGGCTGGATCGTGCCGCACGAAAAGGAGCACGTCGGCGAGGGCAGCTTCTGGAAGAAGTACGGCTACGAGTTCTTCGGCACGCCCGAGCAGATGGCTGCGGCGGCCGAGAGCGGCAACATGTTCAACGTGGAGGGCCAACCGATCCGCCGCATCGGTCGCCCCGAAGACATCGCGAGCATCACGATGTTCCTCGCGAGCGACCGCGCCGCGCACCTGACGGGCCAGCTGATCAGTGTGAGCGGTGGCGCCTACATGCCGTGAGGCCACCCTCCGGCGCCGCTGTTGGCGAACTCGGCGAGAATCCGCGCTACCCAAGGCCTTCGAGGAGAACTTCGTGAGCGCCTCCGCACAGCACCCGGCCCAGCTCGACGCCGTCATAGTCGGCGCCGGCCTCGGCGGCCTATACATGCTCCACAAACTGCGCGGCCTCGGCCTCAGCGCGCGCGTCTTCGAAGCCGGCAGCGGCGTCGGCGGCACCTGGTTTTGGAATCGCTATCCGGGCGCGCGCGTAGACATCGAGAGCCTCGAATACTCCTATCAGTTCTCGGACGACCTCCAGCAGACCTGGCAGTGGAGCGAGCGCTACGCGACCCAGGGCGAGCTGCTCCGTTACGTGAATCACGTCGCGGATCGCTACGAGCTGCGCAAAGACATCTCGCTGAACACGCGCGTCGGCTCCGCCACGTACGACGAGGCGACGGGCCGCTGGGCGGTCGCGACGAGCGCGGGCGAGCGTCTCTCCGCGCGCTTCGTCGTGATGGCGACGGGCTGCCTCTCGTCGACGAACACGCCGAAGTTCCCGGGCCTCGATTCCTTCCAGGGCGCGAAATACCACACCGGCAACTGGCCGCACGAGCCAGTGGACTTCAGCGGCAAGCGCGTCGCCATGATCGGAACTGGCTCCTCGGCGATCCAGTCGATCCCGCTGATCGCGCAGCAGGCGGCGCAGCTCTTCGTCTTCCAGCGCACGCCTAATTATTCGATTCCCGCACACAACGGGCCGATCGACCCCAGCCTCGAGCGCCGTGTGAAGGCCGACTACAAGAGCTTCCGTGCCGCCAACGCGCAGCACCCGTTCGGCGCGGACTTCCGCGACAACACGGAAAGCGCGCTCGCGGCGAGCCCCGCCGAGCGCGAACGCGAATACGAGGCGCGCTGGGCGTACGGCGGCCTCGGCTTTCTCGGCGCGTACGGCGACCTGATGTTCGACCCGAAGGCGAACGAGACGGCGGCCGAGTTCCTGCGCGGCAAGATCCGCAAGATCGTGAAGGATCCGGGCGTAGCGGCGCTGCTCTCCCCGAAAACTCCCGTCGGCTGCAAGCGGCTGTGCGTCGACACGGGTTATTACGAAACGTACAACCGCGCGAACGTCACGCTCGTGGACGTCAGCCGAGCGCCGATCGAGGCGATCACGCCGAGTGGCCTGCGCAGTGGCGGGCGCGAGTACGCGGTGGATTGCATCGTGTTCGCGACCGGCTTCGACGCGATGACGGGCGCGCTCACGCGCGTCGATCTGCGCGGGCTCGGCGGGCGCTCGCTCAGCCAGAAATGGGCGGAAGGGCCGACGACTTATTTGGGCGTCGCGACCGCCGGCTTCCCGAATCTGTTCATGGTCACCGGCCCCGGCAGCCCGTCGGTGCTGAGCAACATGCTGCCGTCGATCGAGCAGCACGTGAACTGGATCGCGGCCACGATCGACCACGTCGTGCGCAGCGGCGCGAAGAGCATCGACGCGCGAGGCGATGCCGAGACGGCGTGGGTCGCGCACGTGAACGAAGTCGCGCACACCTCGCTCTACCCGCACTGTAATAGCTGGTACCTCGGCGCCAACGTGCCCGGGAAGCCGCGCGTGTTCATGCCATATCTGGGGTTCCCGCAGTACGTGCAGAAATGCAACGAGGTGGTTGCCAAGGGCTATGAGGGCTTCGCGATCGCGTAGCGTCCACTCCGAAGGGCGGGACGCGGCGCGATTCGCTGAACGGGGGCGAGCTGCGGACCCAGCGCGCCCCTCTCTCACCCGCTCAGCCGGCCTTTCGGAAGCGCAGCTTCAGCTCGAGCGTGCCGAGCATGATGCCGGGCTGATGCCGAAGCTCGACGTCGGGCGCGTACTCGATCGAGTCGAGTCGCTCGAGAAGGCGTCGCCAAGCGACCACCTGCTCGACGCGCGAGATCCCGGCGCCCGGGCACACGCGCGGGCCCGCCGAGAACGTGAGGTGCTTCGTCACGGCTTTGCGGTCGAGCTGCAGCTCGTTCGCGTTCTCCCACTCCTCGGGATCGATGTTCGCCGCTGCCCAGCGCAAATGGAGCAGCGAGCCCCTCGGCACCGTGATGCCCTGGAACACTTCGTCCTGCATCGTGACGCGCGTCGAGAGCCCCTGCGTCGGCGCGCGCAGCCGCATCGCCTCTTCGGTGAAGCCACGGATCTTCTCGCGATCCGCCTTCAGCGCGCGCCACACCTCGGGCCGCTCGCACAGCAGCTGCGCCTGCTCCTCGATCGCGTACTGCGTCGTCTCGAGCCCGCCCAGCACCATCGCGTAGACGATGCCGTTGATCTCGATGTCCGTGAGCTTCCGTCCGAGCGCGCTGTACGTCACCTGCGTGAGGAAGCTGATCATGTCGTCCTGGGGATTCGCGCGCTTCTCCTCGACCTTCCGCTGCACGTACTCCTTGAAGCCGTCGAGCCAGGTGAACTGCTCGCGCATCTGCTCGGGTGTGAGCTGATTGCGGTGCCCCTTCCCCCACACGAAGGCCGCGACTTGCGCAGTGCCCCACTCGGCGAGGCGGGGGAGATCTGCGAGCGGGAAGCCGAGCACGTGCGCCATCACCATTTGGGGAAGCGGCCGCGCGAACTCGGAGATGAACTCCACCTCGCCGCGATCGATCCATTGATCGATCAGTTGATCGGTGCACTGCGTGATCATCGCCGTGTGCCGCGTCGCGCCGGGACCCACCCAGGGATCGGTGAGTTCCTGCCGATGCGCGCGCCACAGCTCGATGCTCGGACGCAGCGTCGCCATCGACTCCATCATCGCGTTGGTCAGGTCGGGCGCGGCGCTGTTCGCGAGAATGCCCTCCACCGCGACGGTCAGCGTCGGCTTGAAGCGCACCGGGTCTCTCACGACGCGCGCAACGTCCTCGTACCGCGTCAGCACGAAGCCGTCGGTGCCAGGCGCGAAGCCTTCACCGGGGAGGCGCTGTACGGGCGCCTCCCGGTGAAGGATCTCGTAAGCCGGATACCAGTGTTCCTGCGCTCCGTACGCGAACAGGTCGACGTCGGCGAGGCGCGTCGGGCGCTTCGCGGGCTTCGACATTTCCACCCAGTGGTCGAACTTCCCCATCGTCGTTCCCGCTATTCGCCGAAGTGGATGCCCACCTCGACGCCGTAGGACCGCGGGCGGCCGTACATGGTGAAGTTCCAGAGGCCTGCCACCGAGTTGGCGGCGATGCGCGTCCGCTCGTCGGTCAGGTTCTTGGCCCAGAGCGTCACGAAGTAGCGCTCGTTCTCGGGCGCAAACCGGATGTTCGCGTCGAGGGTGTTCCACGCGCTCATCTGCGTCTTGGGCGAGTTGAACACGGACATCTCGACCTCGTCCTGGTGC